>JBAVTI010000001.1:0-7093 GCA_049696055.1 Paracoccaceae bacterium
TCTCGGCCTGAAAGCCGCCGATCAGGTTCAGACGCACCTGATGCGCTTCGCCCAGCCAATCAAGGCGCAAATCCTGGCCCGTGGCATCAAACCGCTGACCAAGGATGCGCAAATCGCAGTTTTTGGCGTGGCCAACCGTCAGCAGGGTTTGGCCCCTGCCCCGCGCAATGGCGGCAATATCGGCCCCGCGCGGGTCGTTAAGGTTGATCACGGCGGTGCCGTCTTCGGGCAGCAGGCGCGAGAACAGGCCCGCCTTGGCGTCAAAGTAATTCTCGAACGTGCCATGATAATCGAGGTGGTCTTGGGTGAAATTGGTAAAGCCGGCGGCCTTGAGCCGGACCCCATCCATGCGGCGTTGATCCAGACCGTGGCTTGAGGCCTCCATCGCGGCATGGGTCACGCCGGCGGCGGCGGCGTCGGCCAAAAGGCGGTGCAGGGTGATGGGTTCGGGGGTGGTATGAGGGCTGGGTGCATCCCATGACCCTTCGACCCCAGTGGTGCCGATGTTGATGGCGGCGTGGCCAAGTGCCATCCAGATCTGGCGGGTAAAGGTGGCCACGCTGGTTTTGCCATTGGTGCCGGTGACGCCGACCATGGTTTCGGGCTGGGCGCCAAACCACAGGGCGGCCGCAAAGGCGAGGGTCTGGCGCGGGTCTTCGGCCACGATCAGGGCGGCCTTGCTGGCGGCAAGTTCGGTGGCGGCGATGCGCGCGCCCGCGGCGTCGGTCAGGATGGCGGCGGCCCCCATGCGCAGGGCGTATTGAATAAACTCGGCACCGTGGACTTTTGCGCCGGGAAGGGCTGCGAACAGATACCCCTGTTTGACCGCGCGGCTATCCACCGCCAAGCCGGTAATGGCCACGTTGCCGCTTTTGGCTGTCAGGCCCAAATCGATAAGCGTTGTTGCCTGATCTGTCATAGCCCGTGCCGCCCTTGTGATTAATTCTTGACGGCTGTTAACCCATCCAACGGGGCAAGTTCAATCTCGGGACGCAGGCCAAGCAAGGGGGCCACGCGGCGGATCACCTCGGCGGCGACGGGAACCGCAGTCCAGCCAGCGGTGCGGCGCGGCTTTGGCCCCGAGGTCTCCACCGGTTCATCCAGCGTCACGATCAGCACATAGCGCGGGTCGTTGGCGGGGAACAACGACGCAAAGGTGTTGACCACCTTATCCTTGAAATAGCCGCCCGAGGGTTTGGGTTTATCGGCGGTGCCGGTTTTACCCGCCACGGCATAGCCCGGCACTTCGCCCAAGGATGCGGTGCCGCGCGTCACCACCTGGCGCAGCATCGACACGGCCGCATCGGCGGATTGTTCCGACATCACCCGCACGCCCTCGGGCGGGGTATCGCGGCGCACCAGCGTTGGTTTGATCGAGATGCCGCCATTGGCGATGGTGGCGTAAGCTGCGGCAAGGTGCAGCGGGCTTGCGGCAACGCCGTGGCCGTAAGACGCGGTAATCGTTACAATTTCCGGCCATTTTGCCGGGACAATGGGCTTGGCGCCCGGGGCCTCGACCAGTTCCACCGGGGTGGCGTCGAACAGGCCCAGCGATTTGAGGAAGGCCTGCTGACGCAGGCCGCCGATCTGCATCGCCAACCGCGCCACACCGACGTTCGAGGATTTCACGATGACATCGGTCACCGACAACAGCGGGCCGTAGTTATGGTTCTCGAATTCCTTGATGGTGAATTTGCCATGCCGCATCGGGGCGTTGGCGTCGACCATGGTTTCAGGGTTCACCAGCCCCAGTTCCAGCGCCTGTGCGACGGCAAAGATTTTGAAGGTCGAGCCAAGCTCGTACACGCCCTGCACCGCGCGGTTAAACAGCGGACTGTCGCCGGGGTCGCCTTTGACAAGCGGTTGCGGGCGGTCGTTGGGATCGAAATCGGGCAACGAGGCAAGGCTGATAACCTCGCCGGTGCGCACATCGAGCAGAACGGCAGCGGCACCTTTGGCATTCATCATCTTCATGCCGGCAAACAGCACTTCTTCGACGGTGGCCTGCACGGTGAGGTCGATGGAAAGCGCAAGCGGCGTGGCCGACTGGCCGGGATCACGCAGCCGCGCGTCCAGGGCCTTTTCAATACCGGCGGTGCCGATCACCTCGGCGGAATGCACGCCTTCGGCGCCAAAGCTGGAACCGCCAAGCACATGGGCGGCAAGGTGGCCGTTGGGGTAAAGCCGCATCTCGCGCGGGCCAAACAGCAGGCCGGGATCACCGATTTCATGCACCTTTTGCTGCTGTTCGGGCGACAGAACCCGACGCACCCACATGAAACTGCGGCCATCGGTAAAGCGGCGTTCCAGCGTGGCGGCATCCAGATCAGGGAAAATCGCGGCCAGTTCGCGGGCGACGCGGGCCGGATCAATCATGTCTTTGGTCTGCGCGTAAAGCGCATAGGTCAGCATGTTTGTGGCCAGAACCCGGCCATTGCGATCCGTGATATCAGAGCGTTGGGCAAGGATTTCAGCACCCGACGACGCGGTTTGCGGCTCGTGTGGTTCGGTGGCGGCCAACAGGCCCATCCGCCCGCCAATCAGGGCAAAGGCGAAAAAGAACGCAAACCCAAGGATCAAAAGCCGCCCCTCGGCACGGGATTTCGCGCGGTCGCGGATCACTTCATGCCGACGGGCAAGGTTTTCACGCTCGATATGGTCGGGGTTCTCACCTGCGGTGCGCGCCGACAGAATACGGGCCAAGGGCCGAAGGGGGGTGCGGGTCATGGGAACACCTCTTGATCTTGGCCCGGCGTCTGGGTCTGGGCTTGGGCCTGATCGCCGACCACATCCACCTGCCCGGTGATTTGCGGAACGACCGGGGCGGGATAGGCCACCTGCCCGGTCTGACCGAATTGCTCGGGCTCCAGCGGCAACAGGCCAAGCCGGTCAAAGTTGATCGAGGCCAGTTCGCGCAGCCGGTCGGGGCGGTTCAGATAGGCCCATTCGGCGCGCTGAATCGTCAAGCCCTCGCGCAGATCGGCGATTTCCGATTGCAGGGCGGCCACGTCTTTCAGCGCGGCCTGGGTGGCATAGTTTTCGCGGTAGGCCCAAAAAGCCGACCCCATGACTGCCAGAAAGGTGACGATATACAGCAAGGGGCGCATGTCAGCGGCGTCCTTTCTTTTGGGTCTTTTCGACATGGGGCACGCCAAGGGCGGCAGGATCTACCGGGCCAGCGGCGGCAGTGGTGCGACGACCAATGCGCAATTTGGCAGACCGAGAGCGCGGGTTTTCGGCCAGTTCGGCATCGTCGGGGGCCACGGCGCGGCGGGTAATCAGGGTAAAGCGGGCCTCGTCTTCAACCCGCGCCGGGGCATAGCGGTTGGTGTTGGATTCAGCCCCCGAGCGCAGCTGGAAAAACCGCTTTACGATGCGATCCTCCAGGCTGTGGAAGGTGACAACCGCCAGCATGCCGCCGGGTTTCAACGCACGTTCTGCCGCCATAAGCCCTTGGGCAAGTTCGGTAAATTCGGTATTCACCGCGATGCGAATGGCCTGAAAGCTGCGGGTGGCCGGGTGCGATTGCCCCGGCTTGGGGCGCGGCAGACAGCCTGCCACAATCTCGGCCAGACGCAGGGTGGTGGTGATCGGGGCCACCGCACGGGCGGCAACAATTGCCTTGGCAATCCGGCGCGAGGCGCGTTCTTCGCCGTAGTTATACAAGATGTCGGCAATCAGCGTCTCATCGGCGGTGTTGACCAGATCGGCAGCGGAAAAGCCTTGCTGACTCATGCGCATATCCAAGGGGCCATCGCGCAAAAACGAAAAGCCGCGTTCCGCCAGATCAAGCTGCATCGACGACACGCCCAGATCCAGCACGATACCATCCAGCGGTTCCCCCGCGATGGTATCAAGATCGGAAAAATTGCCCGCAACCAGCGTCAGCCGGTCGCCGTATTCAACCGCCCATTCAGCCGCCATTTGCAGCGCCAGCGGATCACGGTCCACACCGATGACCCGGCCTGCACCCGCAGCAAGCAACCCGCGCGCATAGCCGCCCGCGCCAAAGGTGCCGTCAAGCCAAAGCCCCGTAACCGGGGCAACAGCGGCAAGCAAAGGGCGCAAAAGCACCGGAGTATGGGGCGGGCGATCGGGCAGGGGATCGCGGGGGACCACGGGCTAAACCCCCGGTTCGGCGTCGCCAAGCAGCGACAAGATATCCACATCATCGGGCAAAGCGGCAAGATCGGCCTCGGCTTTGGCCGAAAGATCCGCCTCGTAGGTGTCGCGCTTCCAGATTTGAAAAGTGTCCAGCGAGCCGGCAAACGTAGCCTCGATACCGTCTTTCAGATCATCCGCCGTCAGGGCGATTTTATCGCGCGCCTTGGCGGGCAGCACGATCCGGCCATCTTCATCAACCTCGGCGGTCAGCGACAGCGTGATCAGGTTACGTTCCAACAGGCGGCGATGCGGGTTGCCGCGCGGCAGGCGGGCAATCTGTGCTTCGACTTTTTTCATTTCGGAAATGGTGTAGCATTCCAGAAAGCTGCGGCGCTCGTCGCCGTAAACAATCACGAAACGCGGGCGGGAGCTTTCATTGAACGAGGGATCGCCTGCTTCCAGAATACGGCGAAAGGCTGCCGGGATCGAGACCCGCGCCTTACCATCAACCTTTTGGTTGAACTCGCCTCTGAATGCCTCCGACACGGTAATTGTCCCTAACCCGTCCATCGCTTAGATACCGACCCCCCAAAAAGAAATCGGCGGATTGAGCGGCTGCCACTGCTCAATCCGCCGTCTGTCCCATCGCTGGGTCTGTCCGACAGCGCATGCCACCTGGGGAGATGTCTGCTCGCTCGCGCGTCGGATCGTTGGTTCGATGTAAGCGGGGCCTGTATGAAACCTGACTTTTCGCCTTGGGGTCTTGGTTGCCCCGTTGAGTGTCAAACCCGCCGTCATCTCGTAGGACTATGGATGCCATGGGATTTCATGGGACGCAACGGAAATTTTTGGGACAAGAAGGGAATATGTTGTGTGGCAGAGGGGGGAAACCCTGCATCTTGTGGCCGAAACTGATCGGTTCGCGCTATTTGTGGCGGAACAGAGGTGCGCAATACACTAGATATAGAAGGGGATACGGCTTCCCATTTAATCCCAATTATTTTCAGATTTTTACAGATGGTGCCGTTAGGGAAACCCAACGCGCAACCAAAGCGCGAAAAATCCGAACAGATGCCCGGATTTTACGCAGATAATGGCCAAAGTGATTCGGATTTCAGGGTCGGTGCGCGATAAATCCCATGAATTCCCGTTACGCCATGCCGCCCGCCACCAGCCGCGCGGCAAGGGCGGCATAGGCATCGGCAATCGGCCCCTCGCCTGCGGCAATCGGTGTGCCGGCGTCGCCCGCAACCCGCACCGCCAGATCAAGCGGCAGTTCGCCAAGAAACGGCAGGCCAAGCTTTGCCGCCTCGGCCGCCACCCCGCCATGGCCAAAGATATGCGCCTCGTGGCCACAGTTCGGGCAGATATAGGTAGACATGTTTTCAATCAGCCCCAGCACCGGGGTTTTCAGCTTTTGGAACATGTCCAGCGCCTTGCGGGCATCCAGCAGCGCCACGTCCTGCGGGGTCGAGACCACAATCGCCCCGGTTAGATGCGTGCGCTGGCATAGCGTCAACTGGATATCCCCGGTGCCGGGCGGCAGATCGATGATCAGAATATCAAGCTCGCCCCAGGCCACCTGCCCGATCAGCTGCTGCAATGCGCCCATGATCATCGGGCCACGCCAGATCACCGCCTCGTCTTCTTTCAGCATCAGCCCGATCGACATCATGGTGACGCCATGCGCCTGCAGCGGGATGATGGTCTTGCCATCAGGCGATGCCGGGCGTTTGGAAACCCCCATCATCCGCGGCTGACTGGGGCCGTAGATATCGGCATCCAGCAGACCAACCCGCCTGCCCTGCCGCGCCAAAGCCACCGCCAGGTTCGAGGCGACGGTGGATTTGCCCACCCCGCCCTTGCCCGAGCCGATGGCAATGATGCGGTCCACCCCCGTCACCCGCTGTGGCCCCCCCTGCTGGGGCGTGGGGTGTTGACCGATTTTCAGGCTGGGGGGCGGGGCCTTTGCCGCCGGGCCATGCGCCGTCATCACTACCTGCACCGAGACCACACCGGGCAGCGCGCGCAGGGCGGCTTCGGCCTGCGCCTGAACCGGGCCCAAGGTTCGCGCCTGTTCGGGGGTTTCCGCTTCGATGACGAAACGAATGTTTCCGCCGTCAACCGAAAGCGCGCGAATCATATCGCGCGACACCAGATCGCCACCACCGGGCAGCGACACCGCCGCAAGGCAGGCCATCACGGTGTCATGGGTCGGAGGAAAAGCGTCGGGCATCGGTATCTCCATTGCATATTTATGAAGCAAACATGTCCGCTTTAAGACAAAGGGCAAGACCGTGTTTACCATTTGCTCAAATTTCAGGCGAAGTGACTGTTTACCTTAGGTTAATTAACCAAACCAGCCATGCGCTTGCTGCATGGCAGCATTGATGACGCGCCCTATTGTGCATCTGCAGCATTTCCCCCATGTTTGCCCTAACAGCGAGACAGAAACTGCAAACACAGACGCTGGCTCGCAATGAAACAAACTTGAGGCTGAAGATCATGGCTTATGTAAACTCGACTCGTATCGCTCACAATGGCTTTGCTGACCGGATCTCGGCGCTGGTCGCGTCGATGAAAACCGCGCTGCAACGCCGCCGCGTCTATAATCAGACCGTGCGTGAACTAAGCGCGCTGACCGCGCGTGAATTGAATGACCTGGGGATCGCCCGCTCGATGGTAACCACCATCGCGATGGAAGCGGCCTACGGCAAATAAGGTTTCTTGCTGGTTCCCACCTCCTCCCGGGGACCATAGCAAAAGCGGCGGCACTTCTCCTCCTCCCTGGTGTCGCCGCCCTTTCTTAACCGAAGCTTAGGCTTCACACGATATGCTCGGCCCCACCTCCTCCCGGGGTTTGATGCTAAGTGGCGGCGTTCACCTCCTCCCGAGCGTCGCCGCGTCCCTT
This sequence comes from Paracoccaceae bacterium, assembly GCA_049696055.1. Taxonomy (GTDB): domain Bacteria; phylum Pseudomonadota; class Alphaproteobacteria; order Rhodobacterales; family Rhodobacteraceae; genus JBAVTI01. The sequence continues at coordinate 7,016 of JBAVTI010000001.1, forward strand.
TCCCGAAGCCCACGGCTTCACACGACATGCTCGGCCCCACCTCCTCCCGGGGTTTGATGCTAAGCGGCGGCGTTCACC
>JBAVTI010000002.1:0-7511 GCA_049696055.1 Paracoccaceae bacterium
CCTTCGGAAGCATCGGCTTGTGTGTCGAACTTAAAGCCTTGCTGCAAGATTGGCGCGGCTTTTTCGGCGCCTTTGGGGGCAGGGATCTCGCCTGCCTTTTCGGCACCAACCCAATCGGAAATCGACACCACCTGCGCCGCACCAGTGGCTTCTACACCATCGTCCGCGTCAAAGGGGGCCTCGATGGCATCAGAAAGGTCGGTATCGGATAGCCCGGCGACGTGCCGCACCCCCTGTTCGCGCAGGATCTTCTGGACACCGCGGATGGTCATGCCTTCGTCGTGCAAAAGCCGCCGAATGCCCGCCAGCAACGCCACATCAGTCGGGCGATAATAGCGACGCCCGCCAGCCCGTTTTACCGGCTTGATCTGCGGAAACCGGCTTTCCCAGAACCGCAGCACATGTGCCGGCGTTTCCAGATGGTCGGCAACCTCACTGATGGTGCGGAAGGCGTCGGCAGACTTTTCCATCCGCGCAGGCCCGCCTAGCGTTTCTTGCCAGCCGCCACGCGATCTTTCATCAGATGCGATGGGCGGAACGTCATCACCCGGCGCGGGCTGATCGGCACTTCGTCACCGGTCTTGGGATTGCGCCCCACACGCGCCGATTTATCGCGCACCGAAAAGGTGCCGAACGACGAGATTTTCACCGTGTTGCCCGATGCCAGCGCATCCGACATATGTTGCAGAACGGCCTCGACCAGCGTTGCCGATTCATTGCGTGACAAACCAACTTCGCGAAACACCGCTTCGCTCAGGTCCATCCGTGTCAGTGTCTTTTCACTCATTCTATCCCCCCGGAATTTTTTTACACGATGAGGCGTTTGAATTTACGAGTCAATATCAACCACTTGGAAGCGGATGTTGAATCGGCGATAATCCGACACTTCGGGGTAATTCGACGCGGTTTTGGGCGTCACGGCTGGCGTCATGCCGTCAATGCGCGGTTTACCAGCGCAAAACCACCGCACCCCAGGCCAGGCCACCGCCAATCGCCTCGGTCACGATCAGATCGCCTTGCTTGATCTGCCCGCGCTGACGCCCCACCGAAAGCGCCAGGGGAATCGATGCAGCCGAGGTATTGCCATGGTCCTGCACCGTCACCACAACCCGCTCCATCGGCACCTGCATCCGCTGTGCGGTGCCTGAAATAATGCGCAAATTGGCCTGATGCGGCACGATCCAATCCACGTCTTCGCCGCTCATGCCCACCTTGTCCAAAGCGGCGTGCGCGGTTTGTGCCAGCTTTTCAATCGCATGGCGGAACACTTCCTTGCCTAGCATCCGCAGATGCCCGGTGGTTCCGGTCGAGGTGCCGCCATCGACATAGAGAATGTCTTTGTGCCGCCCGTCAGAATGCAAATCGGTAGACAATATCCCGCGGTCGGCATTGGTGCCATCGCCCTGCGCCGCCTCAAGGATCATTGCCCCGGCACCATCGCCAAACAGCACACAGGTGGTGCGGTCGGTCCAATCCATCAACCGGCTAAAGGTCTCGGCCCCGATCACCATCACCCGTTTTGCCTGTCCCGACAGGATCAGCGCATTGGCATTGGCCATGGCAAACACGAACCCCGCACACACCGCCTGCACATCAAAGGCAAAGCCCTGGGTCATGCCGATCTTGGCCTGAACCATGGTCGCCGCCGACGGAAATGTCAGATCGGCGGTCGAGGTGGCCAGAATGATCGCATCCAGATCGTTTGGCCCCAGCCCCGCATCTGCCAGCGCGGCAAGTGCCGCTTGCGTCGCCATATCCGAGGTGGTCTGACCTTCCGCCGCGAAATGCCGCCGCTCGATCCCCGACCGCGACACGATCCATTCATCCGAAGTATCAACGGTTTGCGCAAGTTCAGTGTTGGTAACCACCCGCTCGGGCAAATAATGCCCAATACCTTTGACCACGGCACGTATTGTCATTCGCTTTTACCGCTGCCCGTTTTTTCCGCGAGGTTGCCCTCTTTTGTGGCATCCTGCCCCGCCCGACCCGCCGATGCAAGCCGCGCTGCCAACCGATCATTAAAGCCTGATTTCGCCAGCTGAAACGCCAGCCCAAGCGCCGCCGCAACCCCGGTGGCATCTGCCGCGCCGTGCGATTTGACCACCGTGCCGTTCAGCCCCAGGAACACGCCACCGTTCACCCGGCGGGGATCAATGCGCTTTTGCAGCCGTTTTAGCGACGCCAGCGCCAGCAATGCCGCGAACCGCGACAGCAGCGTGGCGTTGAACGCTTCTTTCATGAAATCGGCGATGATCTTGGCGGTGCCTTCGCCGGTTTTCAGTGCAATATTGCCGGTAAACCCATCGGTCACGATCACATCGCAGCGATTGCCCGGAATGTCGCCGCCTTCGACGAATCCAACAAACGCGAAACCGCCCGCATCCGCCGCCGCCGCAATCAGATCATGGGCAAGCTTTAGCTCGGCCCGGCCTTTGTGTTCTTCGGTGCCGACATTCAACAAGCCGACGCGCGGGCGTTCCAGTTGCAGACCATTGCGCGCATAAGAGGCACCCATGGTGGCATATTGCAGAAAATCCTCTGGCTCGGCCTTGATGTCGGCGCCGACGTCCAGCATCACATTGAACCCACCCGGATTGCGTGAGGGCCAAAGGCAGGCAATCGCCGGTCGGTTCACGCCGGGCAATTTGCGCAGCCGGATCATCGCAACCGCCATCAGCGCGCCGGTATTGCCACAAGATACCGCTACTGTCGCTTCGCCCTGCTTGACGCTTTCGATGCAAGACCACATCGACGTGCCCTCACCATGACGCATCACCTGGCTGGGCTTGTCCTGCATCGTTACCACGCGCGGCGCATGGCGCACGATACAACGACCATCCAACAGGCGGTGTTTGGAAACCAAAGCGTTCAGCACAGTCTGGTCGCCGTGCAAGATAAAGGCGATATCCGGATTTGAACCGGCAGAATCAACAAGACCGGCAACAACCGCTGCCGGCCCGCGATCTCCACCCATCGCGTCAACAGAAATGACGATACGCGGCGCGCCCATTGCCGGAAGTGTGGTTCCGTTCAACATGGCAGGCCGCGCGGGTCAGGGCGCGGCTTACGCCGCGTCCTCGTCCAGATCGACCGCAGCAGCCACTGCAACGACTTCGCGTGCATCATAATGGCCGCAGGCACCGCAAACGTGGTGCGGGCGCTTCAACTCGCCGCAATTGGGGCATTCGCCCGGGTTCGACGCGACCAGCGCATCATGCGAGCGGCGCATGTTGCGCTTGGATTTGGTGACTCGGTTCTGCGGGACAGCCATGTCTCGACCTCGGGTTATTGAGGGGCAAGCCCCTGATTTTACTTGTGTATCACGCTGATGATTGCAGACCGAAACCGACCTGATCCACCGGGTGAATGAGGCGCGGAACATACTGGTATTCCTGCCCGGCGCAAGTCTTTTCTGCACCGCAACGCGCCTTGTCTGTTGCGGCTACTGCGCGTCACCGTCATCGTCGTTTTTTGGCTTTGCCAGTCGATCGGCAAGCCCGGCCAACCCGGCAAAGGGCCGCAGGTCTGCATCGCGCAACGGTGCTACGCCGGGGGCCGCATAGACCTGCGCCTGCAATTCGGCACCGGGCGCGCGCGGGTATAGCGGCAATGCCAGCGCCAGCGCCTCAACCGCCACGGCACCGACGTCGATCACCTCGGGCAATGGTTCGGCACTGTCATCCTCTGGCATCTCGACCTCGTCGGCGTCGGGCAACTGCAAGTCCGCCAGATAGCGCCGCAGAACGGTCTCGTTGATTTTGGTCACAACCGGGGCCAGCGTGATACCACAGGGCTGTTCCACCGTGGCCGTCAGCTTGGCCTCCAAGGTGTAGTCATGGCGGCCGATCGGGCGCACTTCGCCCTTGAACCGCAGGCCGCGCACCGCCGTAATATCCAGCGCCGCCGCCAGAGCCGCCATTTGCGCCGGCGTGGGCACCAGTTCAAACCGCGTCGGCTTGCGGCTGCCAAGGGTTGCCACCCTAAGCGGATGGCTCAGGGGCAGGGCGGGGGCATGCACGGGCGGCTGCGGGGGGGTAGAGGTGTTTGATGGCATCCCAAGATCCTTGTCACCTGCCGATCGCCAGAACTTGCTGCCGCAAAAGTGCGGGCCATGCGTTCCTTTCTTGAACACAAGGCCGACCTTCTGTAAGTCGGAGACAAGGCCGGAAACGCGGCTTTGGATACGGGCCTTGGGATACGGGGCTTGGGCCTGCATGGCAAGGGGGCGATATGGGTAAGGCACGCTGGATTATGGCCCACTTGGGCAATGGCCCGATATTGGGCAGCGGCGCGCACAAATCGCTGCACCGTTTGGCACTGTGGCTTTGTGCCGGGTTTTGTGTTTTGGCCGTCACCGCCTGCTCTCCGGTGTTTCGCAATCACGGCTACGCCCCTGCCGACCTGGAACTTGATCTGGTCGAGGTTGGCACCGATACCCGCGAAACCGTGGCCGAAAAAGTCGGCCGTCCCTCTGCGGCAGGCCTGCTGAACGATCTGGGTTGGTATTATGTGCAAAGCCGCTACAAACACTTTGGCGCCCGCGCCCCGCAAGAGATTGAACGCCAAGTGGTGGCAATCACCTTTACCGAAGGCGGCATCGTCGAAAACGTCGAACGCTTTGGGCTGCAAGAGGGCCGCGTGGTGCCCTTGTCGCGTCGGGTGACCGATAGCAACATCAAGGGTATCAGCTTTATCCGTCAGCTGCTGGGCAGCATCGGCCAAATGCGCGCCGACAATCTGACGAACTGACCAACGGGCAACCGTCGGGGCCGCTTTTAGGCCACGGCGCTAGTCGTCCGCAGGCTCGAATCGCAGCGCAACGCCGTTGATGCAATAGCGCAGTCCTGTGGGTTTTGGCCCATCGGGAAAAACATGCCCCAGATGCGCTTCGCAAGCGGCGCAATGCACTTCGGTTCGTCGCATGAAAAAGCTGCGATCTTCGGTGATGCCCACCTGTTTGTCGTCAAGCGGTGACCAAAAGCTGGGCCAGCCCGTGCCGCTTTCAAATTTTGTTGCCTGATCGAACACCGGCGCGCCACAGCACACACAATGGTAGGTTCCCGGCACCTTGGGAAAGCTGTCATTGGAATATGCCCGTTCCGTGCCATGCTTGCGCGTCACCTTATAGGCAAGGTCCGACAACTGCGCGCGCCATTCTGCATCGGTTTTGCTGATCTTGTCGCTCATTGTGCTCTCCCTTGCTGACACCATGCCGTAGCACTTGCATGCATCCGGTCTGCGGCTCATATCTAGGTCGTCCGTCGCATTTAGCCAACCCGGCAAGGAGGCCCCCATGCAGCCCCTTCATAAAGGTCGCTTTACCGCACGTGCCGCGCAATCCGAGGCTGACATAAGCCGCGCCCAATCCCTGCGCCATCTCGCCTTCATTGCGGCCCGAAATGCGGTGGCACCGGGGCGTGATGCCGACCCCTTTGATACGCTTTGCCAACATGTGCTGGTGGAAGAAACCGCCTCGGGCACCTTGGTCTGCTGCTTTCGCCTGCTGCCGCTGAACGGCGCGGAAATCAACCACAGCTATTCCGCGCAATTCTACGACCTTGCCGCCCTTGCCAGCTTTCAGGGGCCGATGGTTGAATTGGGTCGCTTTTGCATCCATCCCGATTGGCACGACCCCGATATCCTGCGCGTGGCCTGGGGGGCGCTGACCCGCTATGTTGACGCCGCCGGGGTCGAGCTGATGTTTGGCTGTTCCAGCTTTCAGGGCATCCGTGCCGAGGCTTATCATGATGCCTTTGCCATGCTTAAAGACCACCATCTGGCCCCAAAGCGCTGGCTTCCGCAGATAAAATCGCCAAGCGTCTATCGCTTTGCCCAAGCCCTGCGCCGCCGCAAACCCGACCCGCGACAGGCGCTTCTGGCGATGCCGCCGTTGCTGCGCACCTACCTTTCGATGGGTGGCTGGGTGTCTGATCATGCCGTGGTGGACCGCGACCTGAACACCCTGCATGTCTTTACCGGGCTTGAAATCCGCGCCATCCCGCCCGCCCGTGCCCGGCTGTTGCGCGCCGTCGCCGGTTAGCCGCAAAATCAACGCAGCCCCGGTTGACGCCACCGATCAGCCCGCATACCAGCGCGACCATGGCACGCGCACCCCTCCTTCAGCTTTCCGGCGTCTCGCTCACTTTTGGTGGCGAGCCGATTTTTGATGACCTTGGCCTTGTGGTTCACCCCGGTGACCGGGTGGCGCTTGTCGGCCGCAATGGCTCGGGCAAATCCACCTTGATGAAGGTGATGGCCGGGTTGATCGAACCAGATCGCGGTGATCGCGTGGTGCCGCCGGGCATCACCGTGGGCTACATGGAACAAGACCCCGATCTGTCGGGCTGGAAAACCTTGGGCGATTACGCCGCCAGCGCGCTGCCCGAGGGCGAGGAATACCGCGTCGCCATGGTGGCCGAGGGCCTGAAATTTAATCCAGAAACGCCTGTGGTTTCCGCCTCCGGTGGCGAAAAACGCCGCGCCGCCTTGGCCAAACTGATGGCCGAAGCCCCCGAACTGATGCTGCTTGACGAGCCGACCAACCACCTTGATATCCAAGCCATCGAATGGCTGGAAGAAGAGCTGAAAACCACCCGCACCGCCTTTGTGCTGATCAGCCACGATCGTGCCTTTTTGCGCGCGCTGTCCAAGGCCACCCTCTGGATCGACCGCGGTCAGGTCCGCCGCCGCGAATCGGGTTTTGAGGGCTTTGAGGAATGGCGCGAAGCCACTTGGGCCGAAGAAGACGATGCCCGCCACAAACTTGATCGCAAGATCAAGGCCGAGGCGCGTTGGGCGGTTGAAGGCATTTCCGCCCGCCGCAAACGCAATCAGGGCCGGGTGCGCGCCCTTGCCGATCTGCGGGCCGAACGCTCCAGCCAGATCCGCCGTCAGGGCACCGCCGCGATGGAGCTTGAGTCCGGCCCAACCTCGGGCAAGCGGGTGATCGAGGCCAAGGGTCTGAAAAAGGCCTTTGGCGATCTGACCATCTGCCACGACTTTGATCTGCGGGTGCTGCGCGGCGACCGCGTCGCCTTTGTCGGCCCCAACGGTGTGGGAAAAACCACGCTTCTCAAGATGTTGACGGGTGAAATTGAACCAGATGAAGGCACGGTAAAACTGGGCACCAATCTGGAAATCGCGGTGTTTGACCAAACCCGCGCCCAGCTTGATCTTGACGCCAGCCTTTGGGAAAACCTGACCAACGATCCGACCATGCGGGTGTCGGGCCAGTCTGATCAGGTCATGGTGCGTGGCACGCCCCGCCATGTCGTCGGCTACCTCAAGGACTTCCTGTTTGATGAACGCCAGATGCGCGCGCCGGTGCGCTCGCTGTCGGGCGGCGAAAAGGCCCGTCTGCTGCTGGCCCGCATCATGGCGCGCGAATCCAACCTGTTGATTCTGGACGAGCCGACCAACGATCTTGACGTGGAAACGCTGGATTTGCTGCAAGATATCCTGGGCGATTATGACGGCACCGTGCTGCTTGTCAGCCACGACCGTGATTTCAT
>JBAVTI010000003.1:0-7165 GCA_049696055.1 Paracoccaceae bacterium
TCGCGGTGGCAAGGGCGGTTTCCATCGCCTGTTCATAGACACAGCGCGGCAAACCGTCCGAACACAGCATCAACCGATCCCCCGCCGTCAGCGGCAAGGAAAGCTGTTCCACCTCGATCTCGGGTGCGCCACCAACCGCGCGGGTGACGATATGCGACTCTGGGTGTTTCTCGGCGTCTTCGGGACTTAGCTCGCCCCGGTCCACCAGATCTTGCACGACGGTATGATCGCGCGTCAGCATCCGCAGACTGTGGCCCCGCAAAAGGTAGGCGCGGCTATCCCCGGCCCAAGCCAGATGGGCCACCGCCCGCTTGATGAACAGCGCCACTACCGTCGATCCCATCGGCCCCATGCCGGGTTCAAGCGACTTTGCCCGCACAAGGGCATTCGCCTCGATCAACCGCCGTTCCAGCGCCTCGGTCGGGCTGTCATCATCATGGATGGTCTCCAGGCAGTCGATCACCACATCAGACGCCACCTCGCCATGTTGATAGCCGCCCATGCCATCCGCCACCGCCCAAAGCCTGCCCGTCGGATCGGTCAGAATCGAATCCTCGTTGTGATCTCGCACGATGCCCCGGTGCGTCAGCCCCGCACCCACGGCAACCGGCAGGCGAAAGGCCATTGCCGGCACGACGGTCGTCGCTGCCATCAAAATTCCTCCTGAAACATGGTCTGCACGCACAAAAAGATCGGCAGTCGGCACCCGGCGCTGGTCCTGCATCTCAACAACATGGATCTGTCCGACAAAAAGCGTGAATTGAAAACAAGGCCATCATAGCGTAAACTTCGCTTACGTTTAATTCATATTTTCAGGGTGGTTTTCATGAACAGGGCGCAACGTGCCGTTGCTATTTTTGGTCTTGCAAGCTTTGCGGCCCCAAGCCTTGCCCAAGATCTGACCGATGCCGATTTGCTGTTGCTGTTTCAAAACCAACGCGATGCTTTTCGCGCGGCGCAGGACAGTGGGTTTGGCAAAACGCGGGGGCTGACACTGCTTACAGTTGAAAGCGTGCAGGCAACGACGCTTGCGCCCGAATTGCCCGCGCCGGTGGGTGACGATGAGGTGGCCGTCGTGCCGGGGCAGGATGGTCAGGTAACGATTGCGACCGCCCCCGATGCGCCCACCGCCGATCAGACCATTTCCGCGGAGCCGGTGGTTTTTGGTGCACTTGCCCCCGAATTGCAGATCAATCTGAACATCAAATTCCCCTTTGACAGCGCCACCCTGACCCCTGACCAAAAGCCGGTGCTGACCCAGATGTGCAACGTCATGCGCGCCAGCGACATCCATCTGTTCCGTATCGTCGGCCACACCGATGCCTCGGGAACCGCCGAGTATAATCAAACCCTGTCGCAACTGCGCGCCGAAGAGGTGCAGCGCTATCTGGTCACCGATTGCGGTATCGACCCTGCCCGCCTTGAGGCATTAGGTCTGGGCGAACAATTCCTGTCAGACAGCGCTGATCCCAAGGCCCCGGTGAACCGCCGCGTCGAGTTTCAGGCGTTAAGCTGACGCTGCACCAAGCTTTGGCTTGTCAGAAGTCCGGTGATGCCGACAAGGTTCTGTCATTTTAGACAGATAATTATCACGTTTGACGCATGGACACGTTTCTGTCAGGCTTGATTCCAGAGAGTCTTTTGGGGAAAGACATTGATGGACAAGGCGCTGCCGCCCGCAACCAAGACCACATCCCTCCAAGATGTGCGCCAGCGGTTACAGGCCAGCTTGCAGACCGCGACCCGCGTCGAAAAGACCATCGCCAGCTTCTTTTCCGAAAACCTCAAAACCCTGCCCTTCGAGACCGCAGGCTCGATTGCGCAGAAAATCGGCGTCAGCGAAGTGTCGATTGGCCGTTATTGCCGTGGCATCGGCTATCAGCATTTCAAGGATCTGAAGGCAAGCTTGCAGGCAGATTTTGGCGATCGCCCGTGGCTGATCGGTGACCGCTTGCGCGATTTCAACGAACGCTCGCGGCGCGATAATGCCGAGCTTGGCCGGGCACTAGAGTTGGAAATCGGCGCGATTGTCGCAAACTATGAAATCGCCGCAACCCCAGAGTTTGCCCGCGTTATCAAGCGTCTGGCCACTTGCCCCACGGTATTTGTTGCGGGTTTCCAAAGCGAACGGGGCCACGCTGATGCCTTGGCTCATTCCTTGCAATATCTGCGCCCCGGCGTGCAGGTGCCCGATATGGCGGGCGGGCACTTTGCCGAGGTCTTGCTGTCGGACCCGGCCACCACCTGCCTCGTCTTGATCGACGCGCGGCGCTATTCGCGGCTGACACGGCAATTGGCGCTGGCGGCACGGGCGGCGGGCATTCCGGTGACGTTGATCACCGACCCCTATTGCGATTGGGGCCGCGAGTCGGTGTCCGAGATGTTTGCCGTGCAGACCGACATCAACCATTTCTGGGATACCACTTCGACGATGCACAGCCTGATCGGGCTGATCGTCAATGGCGTCTTCAATGAACTCGGCCCCGAGGTTGAGGCGCGAATGGCGCGCGTCTCTGGGCTTTACAGCGAATTCATCGGTCACGCCGGGGAAACCGGCGGGCCAAAACGACCCTGACACCAGACCAATCCCAACAGGAGAAACGACATGTACCTTACGCTTAGAAAAACCCTGCTCGCCTCTAGTGTCTGCGCAGGCGCGCTGATGTCGTCTGCGGCTTTGGCCCAGGACGCCGTCTTTGTGCTGAACCAAAGCCAGGTTGGCGTGCCGACCTACAACATCATCATGACCGGCAACACCAATGCCGGGGCCACGATGATTTATGACACGCTGGTGGTGCAAGACGCCGACCAGTCCTACCACCCCGGTCTGGCCGAAAGCTGGGAAGAGGCCGCCGATGGCATGGCCTGGACCTTCAAGCTGAAATCCGGTGTCACCTTTCATAACGGCGAGCCGTTCAATGCCGCCAAAGTGGTGGAATGGATCGGGTTTTACGCCAATGGCGACAATTCCTACATGACCCAATCCATCGAAAAGGCCGAAGCCGTCGATGACACGACCGTCAAGCTGACGATGAAAAACCCCGACCCGAACCTGCTTTACAACCTGTCCAGCAGCTTTATGGGCGTGGTCGAACCCAAAGCCTTCACCGAAATGGGCGAAGATTATGGCGTGACCGGGGCCGTTGGCACCGGACCGTTCAAGTTTGAAAGCTTTACCATCGGCTCGGAAACCGTGCTGGTGCGCAACGACGATTATACCTGGGGCTCCAGCCTTGCCGAAAACAAAGGTCCGGCCAAGATCGAACGCATCACCCTGCGCGAGATTCCCGAAGACAGCACCGCGTTTCTCGAACTGAAAACCGGCGGCGTTGACATGTTGATGGGCGTTCCGAACGATTTCCTCGGCGAACTGGCCAAGGAGCCGACGATTGCCACGCTGACCCTGCCGGGGCAGGAAGTGGTCTATATGCCGATCAACGTCACCAAAGCGCCGTTTGATGACATCAAGGTGCGCCAGGCCGCCGCTTTCGCCATCAATCAGCCGGAAATTCTGGCCTCGGTTTATGGTGGCGTGGGGTCGGTTGCCAACCAATTCCTGATCTCGTCGCTGCCCGAAAGCCAGGTCGATCCGAAATACCTGATCAGCTATGATCCGGTGAAATCGGCCGCCCTGCTGGACGAAGCGGGTTGGGTGATGGGGGCAGATGGCGTGCGCGCCAAGGACGGCGTGCCGCTGTCGGTAACCCTGTGGACCCAAAGCGATTCCGTGTTCCGCCGCTTGAGCGAAGTGGTTCAGGCCGAACTCAAGGCCGTGGGCATCGCCTCGGAAATCACCACCTTTGACAGCTCGACCATCCGCGACCAATACAAGACCGGCGAGCAGCAACTGGCGGTGCGGTCGTATTATTGGAACAACGCCGATATCGTTGATTGGTTCTTTGGCGGCGACCGTCTGGGTTACCCCAACGTGTCGATGTTCAACGATCCGGCCGCCGAGGCGCTGCGGGTCAAGGCGATGACCGGGTCGGCCAATCAGGCCGAGCGTCAGGCGAACATGAAGGCATACCACGAATACGTGCTGTCGCAGTTCGCCATGGCTCCGATCTATCAGCCGGTGCAAAACATCGGTTACAACAAAGACCGCCTCAAGCTGCCTGCCGAGATCCACGCGACCAGCATTGAAGGCCAAACCATGCTGTCGATCGAAGTGATCGAGTAACCAGAAACGCGGTTTGCCCAAGGCCTGTCAAGGTTTGGGCAAACCGCAACCGACACTCCGGGGAATACCATGCTTGGCTATACGATCAAACGGCTGTTGCTCTTGATCCCCGTGTTTCTCGCGGTGTCTGTCATCATCTTTGCCATCATCCACCTGATCCCCGGCGATCCAGTGGACAGTCTGTTAAAGGTCGGTTCCGGCCCCGAACAGCGCGCCATCATTGAGGCGCGTTATGGCTTGGATAAACCCTTGCCGGTGCAGTATTTTATCTGGCTTGGCAACCTTTTGTCCGGCGATATGGGAACGGCCATCGTTGGCCGCCGCCCGGTGCTTGATCTGGTGCTGCAAGCCTTGCCGCATTCCTTGGCGCTGGGGGGGCTGGCGCTGCTGTTTTCCACCGTGGTCGGCATCGTTCTGGGGGTGATTGCCGCGTTGAACCGCGATCGTTGGCCCGATCAGATGATCATGGGCGGCGTGCTACTGGGCTCTACTCTGCCGGGTTTTTGGCTTGGCCTTTTGTTGATCCTGATCTTTTCGGTCTATCTGGGCTGGTTTCCGGTTTCAGGCGCGCGGGGCTGGTCCAGCCTTGTTTTGCCGGTTCTGACGGTGGGGTTGGGCGGCACCGCCTTGGTGGCGCGGGTCACCCGAGTGGCGATGATCGAGGCGTCACAGCGCGATTTCGTCATGCTGCTGCACGCCAAGGGCATGCACCCGATGCGCATCCAGTTGCGTCATGTTCTGCGCCACGCGCTGATCCCGGTTGTCACCATTCTGGCGCTGCGTATCGGCTGGGTTTTGGGCGGTGCGGTCACGGTCGAGGTGGTGTTTGCCCGCCCCGGTCTTGGCACGCTGCTGATCAAGGCATTGAATCAGCATGATTATCCGGTGGTGCAGGCTTGCCTTTTGATGCTGGCGATTGCTGTCATGCTGGGCACTTTGGTTGGCGATCTGGTGCAGGCGGCGATGGACCCACGGGTTCGGGCGGCCATCACATGAGTCTGTCAAACCACGCGATCCTGCGCGCCCTGCGCACCCCGAAAGGCGCCATTTCCGGCGGTTGGCTGGTGGCGCTGGTGTTGGTGGCAATCCTTGCACCCTGGCTGACGCCGTTTCAGTATGACATTCAGGATTTGCCCCGCGCCTTCACACCGCCAAATGGCAACAACCTGCTGGGCACCGATGAATTTGGCCGCGATCTGCTGACCCGGATGATGTATGGCGCGCGTACCTCGCTTTCGGTGTCGTCGATTGCCATCTGCATCTCGGTGTTTTCCGGCATGGTGATGGGGGCGGCTGCGGGCTATTTCGGCGGGCGGTTTGACCGGGCGGTGACGGTTCTGGTCGATCTAAGCTGGTCCTTCCCGGAAATTCTGGTGGCGCTGATTTTGGTGGCCATCATCGGGCCGGGCATCACCGGCACCATGGCTGCGATTGGCGTGGCCTATCTGGCACAGTTTACCCGCCTGACCCGCGCACAGATCATGGCGATTAAATCCGAAACCTATATCGAGGCGTCGCGCAGTCTCGGCGCAAGCCACGCCCAGATATTATTCCGCCACCTGCTGCCCAACGCTCTTGCCCCGGTTTTGGTGGCTGGCATGTTGGCCACCGGCGATGCGATCATCCTTGAGGCGACGCTGGGGTTTTTCGGCCTTGGCGCGCAACCCCCCACCCCCAGTTGGGGTGCCATGATGTCTTCGGGCACCGCGCAATTGTTCAAAGCCCCGTGGATCATCATTCTGCCCGGTCTGGCGGTGGCAATCACCGTGGTGGCGATCAACCTGTTTGGCGATGCCCTGATCCGTGCGCTGGATATCCGCACCCGGATAAGGGACGCATGATGCTGCTAAAGGTCGAAAACCTAAGCGTCGGAATAGACCGGCTTGCCCCGTTGGAAGGCATCAGTTTTGCTGTCGATCGCGGCCAGATTTTGGGGCTGGTCGGCGAATCTGGTTCGGGCAAATCGCTGACGGCCCTTGCGGTGACGGGTCTGTTGCCGCTGATTGGCGGGCGCATTACTGCAGGTGCCGTGCGGTTTGACGGTATCGACCTTGCCCGCCTGCCAGAGCCAGAGTTTCGCAAGCTGCGCGGGCGGCGCATTGCCTTTATCACCCAAAACCCGATGACCGCCCTGGACCCGGTGCAACGGATTGGCGATCAGGTTGATATCGTCGCGCGCCTGCATCTTGGGATGGATAAAGCCGCCGCCCGCGGCCGCACCATTGATATCCTGACCCAGCTGCGCATCCCCGAAGCTGCGGCGATTTGTGACGCTTATCCACATCAGCTTTCGGGTGGCATGAAGCAGCGGATCGTCATTGCCATGGCCTTGGCGGGCGAGCCTGACCTAATTGTGGCAGACGAGCCGACGACCGCCCTTGATGTCACCGTTCAGGCCCAGATCGTGCATATTCTGGCAACCTTGGTGCGCGAACGCGGTCTGGCGCTGATCCTGATCACCCACGACATGGGGGTGGTGGCGCAGGTTTGCGATCATGTGGTGGTGCTTTATGCGGGCCGAGTTGCCGAAAACCGCGCGGTGCGGCCGATTTTTGCCACCCCGGCGCATCCCTATACCCATGCGTTGATCAACTGCATCCCACGGGCAGGCATGGCGGATGGCGCGTTAACGGGCATTCCCGGCACCGTGCCTTCGGTTGCGCGCTACCCCACTGGCTGTCGCTATCATCCGCGCTGCGGCTTGGCGCAAGATATCTGCAAAACCACCGCACCTTTGGCGCAACCGTTGTTGGATGGCGGCTATGTCGCCTGTCATTTCCCAATGAAAGAGGTGGGAAATGCCTGATCTGATGATCCTTGCCAACCTGACCAAGCGGTTTACCAGCCCCGGCGGGTTCCTGAAAAAGCCGCGCTCGATGGTGGCGGTGCGCGACGTTTCGCTAACCATTCCGCGCGGTGCGGTGGTGGGGGTTGTCGGCGAATCCGGTTGCGGCAAATCCACCCTCGCGCGGCTTGTGCTGCGGC
>JBAVTI010000004.1:0-2017 GCA_049696055.1 Paracoccaceae bacterium
CAGCGGATAGGCGGCATTGGTGGGGATGTCGTTGCCGACGCCACCGAAACCATCCAGAATCTTCTCGACCATTTCGCCCCGGTTGATCGACAGCTTCAGCGCCATCCGCAGGTCTTTGTTATCAAACGGAGCCTTGTCGCAATGCATCACGAACACATAATGCCCACGGCCCGACACGTTGTTCACCGTCACACCGGGGGTTTGCCCCAGTAGCTTGGCCACCTTGGGGTCGATCCGGTTGATCATGTGAACCTGACCCGACTGCAAAGCCGAGCTGCGCGCCGTGGCATCGTTGATCACGATGATTTCCACCGCGTCGTAATGGCCGCGCGTGGTATCCCAATCGGCGGGGTTCTTCTCAAACGCATAGCGCACGCCCGGCTCTGCCGTAACCAGCTTCCAGGTGCCGGTGCCGATTGCCGCATTGGGGGCATCAACGCCGCCCTTGGGCTGGATCACCAGATGATAATCCGACAAAAGATACGGCAAGTCAGCGTTGCCGGTGCTGAGCGTCATCACCACATTGCCGCCATCGGCCTTGATATCGGCAATGCCCTGCATGATGCCCAGCGCGCCCGACTTCGAGTTTTCATCCGAGTGGCGCTTGAACGTCGCCACCACGTCGTCAACCGTCAGGTCGGTGCCATCATGGAACTTCACGCCTTCACGGATCTTGAAGGTCCACACCGTGCCATCGGCATTGGTCTCAAACGATTCTGCCAAACGTGGCTCGATCTGGCCATCTGCCGTCACGTTGACAATGGTATCGCCCCACTGACGGTTCACCGCGAACGGCACCGGGCTGTCGGCCAAACCGGGGTCCAGCGTGTCGGTCGTCTCGCCGCCGCCCAGACCGATTTTCAGAACGCCGCCCTTCTTGGGCTCTTCGGCCCGCGCGCCGGTTGGCAGCATCGAGGTGCCAAGTGCCGCCGTCAGGCCAAACGCTGCGGTGCGGTTCAAGAATGACCGGCGGCTCAGGCGCACTTGATCGATATGCGCGATGATGAGATCTAGATCGTCTTTCATGTAAGCTCCCTGACAGTTTTTATTAATTGCTTAGTCAACCATGGCGCAGGACCGATGGATTCGTAAATCATTTTTTTCGACCCTATCGCGACGTATTGTTTCACAAATGGTCGCGCGCGACCCTTTCGCTAAAGTCGCGCACAAAAACCTGCTGGTCACCTTCCCAGGCTTCCAGCTTTGCCGTCATGAACAACCCGTCCGCATCGCTGTGCATCTGGGCCACGGCCTTGGTGCGCACCGACCAATTTCCCCGCGCAAGGCTTTGTTCCCAAACACAATACCCCTTCGCGCTTAGCGGGTCTTCGGGGTGAATGGTCCAGCGTTCCGCCATCCGCTCGCCGGTGATCAAACCGTGGCTCAGGTTCTCGACCGCACCACCGTCTTCTTCCACCACCAGTGCAATTTCTCCGCTGATCAAGTCATGCTCTACCCGCCGCGCTGCAGTTCCCGCCCGCAAAACCCGGTGTTTCCACCCCGGTGCGGTCTCGGGCTTTGGCGGCAGCCATTCGTCCCCCACACTTCCCGCGTGTATCGGCAAATCCAGCGCACCCTGCAGCAGCGTCACGGTTGCCGCCTTTGGGCTTGGCCACAAAAATGGCCAGTAGGTGGTCGAGATCGCCACCCGCAACCGATGCCCCGGCGCCAGCCGATACCCCATCTGGTCCAGCGCAAACCCAACCTCAAACGCCTCCCCCACCGGCACCGGCGACGGATGCTCCATGCTGTCGCGATGCCGCAGGTTCAAAACCCCATGACAGATCCGAACCGAGGCGCCATCCGGCCCCACATCGCACAACCGCGCCACCAGAAACGCAAACGGCTGATCACAGCTTACCCTAAGCGACAGCCGCGCCGCCCCCAGCAAATCCATCCCTTCGCCCAGCGGTTTAGTCTCAAAACAAACCGACATCGCGTCGTCAACCCGCTGATCGCCCGGCATTTCCGCGTTCAACCCCATCGGGAAAAACTCGCCGGTGCTAAACCCCAAATG
>JBAVTI010000005.1:0-4271 GCA_049696055.1 Paracoccaceae bacterium
CCGACACCAGCGACGATACCGCCGATCCGCGGCGGCCTTCCTCGTTATGGATAAACTTGGCGGGCGGCACGATCTCGGCATAGGTCCAGATCGGCCAGGCGTTGTCATACAGATCCAGTTTCGGCACGAAATCGGTCAGGTCGATATTGGCCTGCCAGAACGCATCAATCGTGCCGACATCGCGCCAATAGGGTTCCTCCTCCAGCCCGCTTTTCACACAAGATTCTGAAAACCGATGCGCCATCGCCTTGCCGTGTTTCACAATATCGGGGATCAGATCATTGCCAAAATCATGGCTCGAGTTCTCATCCTCACCATCCCGGATCAGCAATTCGCGCAGGAACTTCCAGTTGAAGATATAAATCCCCATCGACGCCAGCGCATGGTCGGGATCGCCCGGAATGCTCGGCGGATCTTTGGGCTTTTCCAGAAAATCGGTGATCCGCATATCTTTATCGACATGCATCACGCCAAAGGCCACAGCCTCCATCCGTGGCACCGTCAAACAGCCGATGGTCACATCCGCCCCGGTATCAACATGCTGGCGCAGCATCACCTCATAATCCATCTTGTAGACGTGATCACCCGCCAGAATGATGATGTATTCCACCCCATAACTATCAACGATATCAATGTTTTGCGTCACGGCATCGGCGGTTCCCAGATACCACTTGCTCTCGCTTACCCGCTGGCTTGCGGGCAGGATATCCAGATATTCGTTACGTTCCGCCCGGAAAAACCCCCAGCCGCGCTGCATATGCCGGATCAGACTATGGGCTTTGTATTGCGTCGCAATCGCCATCTTGCGGATGCCGGAATTCAGCGCATTCGACAGGGCAAAGTCGATGATCCGGGTCTTGCCGCCGAAATACACCGCCGGTTTGGCGCGGCTGTTGGTCAACTCTTTAAGTCGACTGCCACGCCCGCCCGCCAGTACAAATGCCATCGCCTGCGAAGAAAGCCGCGCGTTTGGTCTTGGTTGCATTCCATCCTCCCTGATGGGCGGTTTTGCCCCGCCTGAAACCCCAATTATCCTTGCCGAAAGATCACCGCAGACAGCGGCGGCAAGGTAACCTTCGCCGATTGCGCCTGCCCGTGCCAGCCCTTGGCTTCGGCCAGAACACCGCCCAAATTGCCCCGATTACCGCCGCCATAGATCCCGGCATCGGTGTTCAAAACCTCATCCCAATGCCCGGCCGCAGGCAGGCCCAGCCGATAGTGCCGCTCGACCGGCGTCATGTTCAGCACCACCACCACCATCGGATCGCCCGCCGCCCCCTTGCGCACAAAGGCGAAAACCGAATTCTCGGCATCATTGCTTTCCAGCCAGGCAAAACCCTCGGGCCGGGTATCGTTGACATGCAGTGCCGGCGTGCTGCGATACAAAGCATTCAGATCGCGCACCAAATTCTGCACGCCCTTGTGCGAGGGATCGTCAAGCTGGTGCCAATCCAACGACTGGTTATGGTTCCACTCGCGCCCTTGGGCAAACTCGCAGCCCATGAACAACAGCTTTTTGCCCGGATGCGTCCACATATAGCCGTAGAACGCCCGCAGATTGGCGAATTTCTCGGCCCCCGCGCCGGGCATTTTCTCCAACATGCTGCCCTTGCCATGCACCACCTCGTCATGGCTGATCGGCAGAATATAATTCTCTGACCATGCGTAATGCAGGCTAAAGGTCATCTGATGATGATGGTGGCGGCGGTACACCGGATCGCGCTGCATATAGCTTAGGGTGTCGTTCATCCACCCCATGTTCCACTTGTAGCCAAAGCCAAAGCCGCCATGGTTCACCGGCCGCGACACGCCGGGAAAAGCCGTGCTTTCCTCGGCCACGGTCATTACCCCCGGCACCTCGCCATAGGCCTCGATGTTCACCCGCTGCAACAGCGCAATCGCCTCGTAATTCTCGCGCCCGCCGTCTTTGTTGGGCACCCACTGGCCCGCCTGCCTGGAATAATCGCGGTATAGCATCGACGCCACCGCATCAACGCGAAGGCCATCCAGATGGTATTCCTCCAACCAATACAGCGCGTTAGAGGTCAGGTAATTCGATACTTCCACCCGGCCATAGTTATAGATCAGCGTGTTCCAGTCTTGATGAAACCCCTCGCGCGGGTCGGCATGTTCATACAAAGCCGTGCCGTCAAACCGCCCAAGCCCGTGCGGATCGGTGGGAAAATGCCCCGGCACCCAGTCCAGCAACACCCCCACGCCGCGCCGATGCGCCGCATCCACCATGGCGCAAAACTCCGGCGGTGTGCCGTGCCGGATGGTCGGCGCAAACATCCCCACCGGCTGATAGCCCCAAGACCCGTCGAACGGATATTCCGAGATCGGCATCAGCTCGATATGGGTGAACCCCATATCCACCACGTAATCCACCAGCTGATCCGCCAGTTCCAGATAGCTCAGCATCCGGTTGCCCGGCGCCCGCTTCCAAGACCCCAGATGCACTTCATAGACCGAGATTGCCGCATCAATCGAATGCCGCGCCGCCCTGCCCGCCATCCAATCGCCATCCAGCCAATGCGCCCCGTCAATCCTGCGCACAACCGAGCCGTTGGCCGGCGCGTGTTCCGAGCCAAACCCCACGGGATCGGCCTTTAGCGGCATCAACGCACCATCCACGCCGCGAATTTCATACTTGTAGGTCACGCCTTCGCCGACGCCGGGAATGAACGTCTCCCACACCCCGGTCGCCCCGCGCTTGCGCATCGGGTGGCGGCGGCCATCCCAGATGTTGAAATCGCCAACCACCGAAACCCGCTGCGCATTGGGTGCCCAAACCGCAAACGCGGTGCCCTCGACGCCCTCATGCACCCGCACATGCGCCCCAAGCACCTGCCACAGCCGCTTGTGCGTGCCTTCACCCAGCAGGTATTCGTCCAATTCCCCCAGCACCGGACCAAAGCGAAAGGCGTCGTCAAACTCCCATTCCGCCCCATGGCCCTGCGCGCGCAACCGATACGCGCCGCCGCTTGGCAATATCCCGGCAAACAGCCCCGGCGCATCCACCACCGCAGGCAGCGCCACTGCATCGGGCGTCAGCGCCCACAGGCTTTGCGCGCCGGGCTGCAATACCACCAACACCCACTGCTTGCCGCGCTGATGCAATCCCAGCACCGAAAACGGATCACCATGCGCCCCGGCAAGCAACGCCCCTGCCGTGTGTGCATCAATCAAGGGCGCGGGCTTTGTTGGGGCTTTGGGCATCGTATCCTCCCTATAGGGCCGAGGTGACGGACCAGATATCTGTCATGTAACCACGGATCGTGCGATCCGACGAGAAAAACCCCGACCGTGCCGTATTCATGGCCGCCATCGCCAGCCACCGCGCGCGGTCGCGGTACGCCGTATCCGCCTCGGCCTGTGCTGCCAGATAGGCATCGTAATCCGCCGCCACCAGGAAATAGTCGCTGTGCCACATCCGATGCACCAGGCCATGATAGCGGTCGGGTTGTTCGGGGCTAAAGCGGCCTTCGGCAATCATCTGCAACACGTCTTGCAGGCTTTGGCTGGCCTCGATCGCATGGCGCGAGTGATCGGCGTCTTCGCGTCGCTTCACCACCTCGGCCGTCGTCAGACCGAACAAAAAGAAATTCTCGTCGCCGACTTCCTGCAAAATCTCGACATTGGCCCCGTCAAGCGTGCCAATGGTCGGCGCGCCGTTCATCATGAATTTCATGTTGCCAGTGCCGGACGCTTCTTTGCCTGCGGTGGAAATCTGCTCTGACAGGTCTGCCGCCGGGATCAGACGTTCCGCCATAGAGACATTGTAATTCGCCGGATACAGCACTTTCAGCCGATCTCCGGTGACGGTATCCGCATTAATAACTGCCGCAACATCATTGATAAGATGTATGATTTCCTTGGCAACCGCATAGCCCGGTGCCGACTTGCCGCCAAAGATCTTGACCCGTGGCACCCAGTCTGCACTTGGGTTTTCGCCAATCGCCTTCCAGCGCGCAATGGTTTCCAGAATGTTCAACAACTGCCGTTTGTATTCATGGATCCGCTTGATCTGCACGTCAAACAGCGCGTCCGGGTTCACCTGAACCCCACATTCCTTGGCAATCCACCCCGCCAGCGCCACCTTGTTCACCCGCTTGGCCGCACCAAAAGCCGCCCGGAAACCGGCATCCGCCACATGCGGCTCCAGCCCTTTCAGACGGTCGAGATCGGCCTCCCAACCGGTGCCGATGGTCTGCGTAATCAGCCCCGCCAAGGGTTGGTTGCACATCCTGAGCCAACGCCGCGGCGTCACC
>JBAVTI010000006.1:0-2735 GCA_049696055.1 Paracoccaceae bacterium
CCTGCCCCTTGCGCCCCGCCCCCCCGGCGCCTATATTGACCCTGTCCGGGGCAACTCGGACTATGGCGATAAACGCACCCATAATAAACGGCTCGGACCCGGGGGCGGTACCCGGCGACTCCACCAACAGTCCCTTCATTTGGGCAGATGGGGTCGAAATAGGATCGACGAACGACTAAAGGGGCCAGCTTTCGCTCGGTGAGGTACTACCGTTATCGGTCCAAATGTACAGTTGCAAATGACAACCGTGCTCCGGCAATGGCTCTGGCTGCGTAAGCAGTTCGGGTCGCCGAAACTAAGTCCTTAGGCTTAGCAGCTTAAGGCGGGGTCCGCAGGCACCTGGCAACAGAAGCCTGCACCTAATCCACACATCGCGAGGCAGGTGCCTGCATAATTATCGGATTGGGCACCTGGCAACCGCAAGCCTGCACCTAATCCACACATCGCAAGGCGGGCGCAGCTTTTGCTTGCCGCAAGGCCGATTTGGCCGCACCCTGCCCTGATGTGGCGCACCCTATTTATGTGTTTGATTTGCATTTTCCCCGGCACCGCGCGGGCCTGTGAAATCGCGCTTTTGCTGGCGATCGACATCTCTGGCTCGATCGACGCGGGCGAATACGCCATGCAGACCGAGGGGCTGGCGCTGGCGCTGGAAGACCCGGAAGTTGCGGAAATGCTGGAAGGCGGCCAAGTGGCTTTGGCGGTGGTGCATTGGTCTGGCACGGGGCGGCAAGCCCTTGTGCAACCTTGGCGGCGGATGCTGGTTGCGGGCGACGCGGCAGCCTTTGCCGCCACCGCCCGCAGCCAACCGCGTGCCTTTACCGCGTCTGACACGGCAGTCGGTGAGGCGGTCAGTTTTGCCGCCGCCCAGTTCGCTGCCGTGACCGATTGCAAGCGCCATGTGATCGACATCTCGGGCGATGGGCCGGAAAACGCCGGGTTCACCATTGGCCGTGCGCGCCAGCAAGCACAGGCGCAAGGCATTGAGATCAATGCCATTGCCATCGAAGACCCCGGTCAATCCAGCCCGATCACCGCCTTTTATCAACGCTGGGCCATCACCAAGAACGGCTTTGTGATCACCGCCCGCAGCCTGCAAGATTACCCCCGCGCGATCCGGGTCAAACTGATCCGAGAGCTTGCAAAACCGGTTGGGTGATACCGAAATACAGACAGGTCTTGACCGCTGTGGCGGTTTTGCCTACCAAACGCCATGGGGTCTGCGAACACCCCGTGAGGCGCCAGCCCAAGTCTCGCATCCCATTGCACCGCAAAGGATGCCCCATGCCCGCGCCAAACCAGATCACCCCCGCCCAGCTTTGCCGCCTGATCGGCACGCCCGACGCGCCCACCATCGTGGATGTGCGGCTGGCCGAAGATATTGCCGCCCTGCCCCGGCTGATCCCGACCAGCATTCTGATGCCGCATGACGCGATTGATATTGCCCGGTTTGGCGGGCGACGCGTGGTTGTGGTTTGCAAACGCGGGCGCAAACTGTCTGAAGGCGTGGCAGCCCTGCTGCGCTGCCACGCGATTGCCGCCGAAGTGCTGGAGGGCGGATCTGAGGCATGGGCCGAGGCGGGCCTGCCGATGGTGCCGCAAGTGGCGCTGCCTGCCGGGCGTCTTTGGGTGACGCGCCACCGCCCCAAGATTGACCGGATCGCCTGCCCTTGGCTGATCCGGCGGTTCATCGACCCCGAGGCGCAGTTCTTGTTCGTGACCCCCAGTGAAGTGCTGGCGGTGGCAGAATATTTCAACGCCACGCCGTTTGATATCGAGGGGGTATATTGGTCGCACCGGGGCGAGACCTGCACCTTTGACACCATGATTACCGAGTTTGGCCTGCAATCAGAGGCAATGGCGCGGCTTGCCCTGGTGGTGCGCGCCGCCGACACCGACCGCCATGATTTATCGCCGCAAGCGGCCGGGTTGCTGGCGATTTCGGTCGGGTTGTCGCGGCTTTACCGCGATGATCTGGCGCAGTTAGAGGCGGGGATGGGGCTATACGACGCGCTATACCGCTGGGCGCGGGATGGCTTTGACGAGGGTCATGACTGGCCCGCGGGCAAGCCGTAAATGGCCCCCGGTTTGGCCGAGGCCACCCGCGTTTTCGCGCGCATCGGGGTTTTGTCGTTCGGCGGGCCTGCGGCGCAAATTGCCCTGATGCACCGCGAGTTGGTGGACAAGCACAAATGGCTGACCGAGGCGGAATACCTTTCCGCCTTGTCGTTTTGCATGTTGTTGCCCGGCCCCGAGGCGATGCAGCTTGCGACCTATGCCGGGTGGAAGCTGCACGGCACCCGTGGTGGCCTGATTGCCGGGCTGTTGTTCGTGCTGCCCGGTGCGGGCGTGGTGTTGGCGCTGTCGATGATTTACGCGGCCTATGGTCAGTTGCCGTTGGTGGCGGCGCTGTTTGCCGGCGTTCAGGCAGCCGTGGTGGTGATTGTGATCGAGGCGCTGTTGCGGGTGGCCAAGCGCGCGCTGAAGGGCCCTGTGCATTGGGTGATTGCGGGGTTGGCGTTTCTGGGGTTGTTCGCGCTTAACCTGCCGTTTCCGGTGATTATCATAGCGGCAGGGCTGTGGGGGTTTTTCACCGCCAAGCGGGCAACGGGAACGGGTGCCGCCGTCCCGGTTCCGCTTGGCCAGACCCTGCGTACGGTGGCGATTTGGGGCGCTGTGTGGCTTGCGCCGCTTTGGGCGTTGTGGCGGTTTGAGGGTGGCCTGCTATTTGAGAT
>JBAVTI010000007.1:0-9252 GCA_049696055.1 Paracoccaceae bacterium
GGCACGGCCCGTGGACGAATGCCCGACCGGATTGCGAAAGGTTGATCCGGCGGAACGTTCCTTGGTCGGCTGGCTTGCATCGCGCTTGGCGATCTGATCCAGCATCCGTGCCTCTAGTGCTGCCGGATCGCCCGCCATGGCACGCAAGGTGGCCGACACCACCACCCAACCCTCGGGCAAATCGCTTTGCCGATAGCGCAGGTTCAATTCCTCTGCCGGGATCGTAACCACGTCACCGCCGCGCGTTACCGCTCGCACCGACACCAGATGATCGGCCACATAAGACCCATAACAGCCCGCATTCATCCGAACCGCACCGCCGATGGCCCCCGGAATGGTGCGCAGGAACGTCAGATCCCGCCCCGCCTCGGCCGCTTTGCGCGCCACATGCGCATCCAGCGCGGCGGCCCCGGCGGTTACCAGATCGCCCGCAATCTCAATGCTGTTGAACCCGCGCCCAAGCCGGATCACCACCGCCCGAATGCCGCCATCGCGCACGATCAGATTGCTGCCCACGCCGATGGGAAACACCGGAACCGATAGGTCCAACCCACGCAGAAAATCGCACAAATCTGCCGCATCTGCAGGTTGGAACAGCCAATCCGCAGGTCCGCCGACGCGCAACCAGGTCATGTCCGCAAGCGGGCGATTTGGCGTCAGAATGCCACGCAGACCTGCAATTTTCGCCGGATCACTTTGCACCGGTAGTTCTCCGCATTCGGGTAAGCAATGCCCGACCAATCACGCCCGATCCTTGATCAACCGCCCACTTGTCCAGCGCCAAAGGTAGATAATCGGCCACCGCAACATCGACGCCCCACCCGCCAAAACCATCATCCCGATGAAGGGACCGTTTTGGTACGTCACCCACCCCACCAGCGGTATCCCCAGCACAATCAGCACATAAGCCGCAGGCCAGTGGACGCGGCGCGGCAACACCGCCGCCCCCGTCGCTACTACCACCCAAACACAGGAAAGGATCAACGAAACGCTCATGTTCACCCCTCCTCTGGTCGCGGCGCGGGTTTTCCCATCGCCTTGCGTACCAAATAAATCAATGGGTTACGAAACATCGACGCAAAACCCAACACCGCCAGAACGGCAATCCAAAACCCGTGCTGCCAGCCAATATAGCCCAGCAAAGGCGGCGCCGCGATCAACAGTGCAATGCCCGGCGGGTATTGCCGTCGCATTGGCAAAAAGGCCGTGGCAGTCGCCGCCAACACCCAAACACAGCCTAGGATAAGCGACATGCTCATGCATTTAACCGCGCAGGCAGCGCATTGGCCCAAGTGGAAATCGTGCCCGCCCCAAGGCAAACCACCATATCACCGGGCCGCGCCTGTTCGCGCACCAGACGTTCCAGATCGTCTTCATTCATGATGGCACGGGCGTGACGGTGGCCATGGGCAATCAACCCCGCCACCAGATCATCCCGGCTGGCCCCTGCAATCGGGTCTTCGCCAGCGGCATAAACCTCGGCGATCGCCACCACATCCGCCTCATTGAAACAGGTGCAGAAATCGTCAAACAGGCTGTGCAAGCGGGTGTAACGGTGCGGCTGATGCACAGCGATGATCCGGCCTTTGGTCGATTGGCGGGCCGCGCGCAGTACGGCGGCAATTTCCACCGGATGGTGGCCATAATCATCAATGATGGTGACGCCGTTTACTTCGCCTACCTTGGTAAAGCGACGGTTCACGCCGCCAAACCCAGCCAGAGCCTCGCGGATTTCGTCCTTTTTCATCCCAAGATGCCGGGCCACGGCAATCGCGGACAGGGCGTTGGACACATTGTGATCCCCCGGCATCGGCAGGGTCATGCCCTCAATCACCGCGCCATGGCCCTCGCCCTGCAAGGCCACGTCGAAATGCGCCACTCCGTTTTCGTAGGTAAGGTTGATCGCCCGCACATCGGCTTGCGCGTTAAAACCAAAGGTAACGATCCGCCGATCCGTCACCCGGCCCACCAAGGCCTGCACTTCGGGATGATCGGTGCAGCACACCGCCAGTCCGTAAAACGGCACGTTGGTCACGAAATCGAAAAACCCTTTGCGCAGATTGTCGAAAGTGCCCCAATGCTCCATATGCTCGGGGTCGATGTTGGTGACGATGGCAATCGTGGCGGGCAAACGGTTGAATGACCCGTCACTTTCATCCGCCTCGACCACCATCCATTCGCCAGCCCCAGCCCGCGCGTTTGATCCATAGGCATGGATCACGCCGCCGTTGATCACGGTGGGGTCAAATCCACCCTTGTCCAGCAATGTTGCAACCATGGTGGTTGTGGTGGTTTTTCCGTGGGTTCCGGCAACCGCAATGTTCGATTTCAGCCGCATCAGCTCGGCCAGCATCTCGGCGCGGCGCACCACGGGCAGGCCACGACGCCGCGCTTCCTCCAGTTCCGGATTGCCTTTCTTGATGGCGCTGGAAATTACCACCACTGCCGCGTCACCAATGTTTTCGGCCCGCTGGCCTTCAAAGAACGCCGCCCCCAAAGTCACCAACCGATCAGTGATCTTGCTGGCTTTGGCATCGGATCCTTGCACGCTATAGCCCAGCGTAATCAGCACCTCGGCAATGCCAGACATGCCAATGCCGCCGATCCCGACGAAATGAATGGGGCCCAATTCGCCCGGAAGTTTTGTAGCGGCGTTCATTTCGCCCCCTTCATCGCAAGATTAATCACCACATCCACCAGCCGCTCGGTCGCATCGGGCCGCCCCTGCGCAAGCGCGTTGGCGGCCATTTGTTCAGCGGCAGCCGGGTTCGTCAGGACAGCAGCCATTTGTTCGGCCAGCCGTGTCGCGTCAAGTGCGGTTTCCGGCATCAGAATCGCCGCATCCGCCGCCACCAAGCCCCGCGCATTTGCGGTCTGATGGTCCCCGGTTGCTGCCGCATAGGGGATCAGGATCGAGGGCCGCCCGATTACCGAAATATCCGCCACCGAAGACGCGCCCGACCGTGAGATCACCAACTGCGCCTCTGTAAAACGTCGCGGAATATCGGAAAAAAAGCTTTGCACCTCGGCGTGAACCCCCGCATCTGCATAGGCTTGCACCACCCGCGCCATATCTTCGTCCCGCGCCTGATGGGCAATCCGCAGGTTCCCCCGCACGGCTTCTGGCAGGGCGGCAATCGCCGCAGGCACCACGTCTGACAGAATGCGCGCGCCTTGGCTTCCCCCAATGACCACCACGCTCATCGGGTAGTCGCCCGGCGGAATATACCCCGCCGCGGCCCGATCCAGAACGGCGCCGCGCACCGGATTGCCGGTATGAATGCCTTCGACACCTTGGGGCAAGGCCGTGGGCCAGGTTCCACAGGCCACTGCGTCCACCCGCCGTGCGAACAACCCGTTCACCCGCCCCAGCACGCCATTTTGCTCGTGGATCATCCGAGGCCGGCGCAGCACCCATGCTGCCACCAGTGCCGGGATCGACGGATAGCCGCCAAACCCCACCACCACTTCGGGCCGATCCCGGATCATCCCCATCACCGCCGCCAACACCCCGCCCGCAATGCGAAACGGCACCAACGCTTTTGCCATCAAACCGCCGCGGGCAAACGTAGCCGAAGAAACCTGTTCAACCACAACCACATGCGGAAACCCGCCGGTATAGCGCGCACCGCGTGCATCGGTAGAAAGCTTGACCCGCCAGCCTTTGCGCACCATCGCCTCGGCCAAGGCCTGCGCCGGGAACATATGCCCGCCAGTGCCGCCCGCTGCGATCAATAACAATGGTGCTGCGGACATCCTAGCGCCCCCGCTTGAACAGAATATCGCTCATCTGCCCCTGAGGGCGCGACCGCGTCATCGCCAGCAACATGCCAACTGTAATCCCCGCCGCAATCACCGAACTGCCGCCATAAGATACAAACGGCAGCGTCATGCCCTTGGCTGGCAGCAGACGCACCGCCACCCCCATGTTGATCATCGCCTGCACGCCAAAGATACACGCCAGCCCCGCCCCCGCCAGCCGGATGAACGGATCACGCTCGCGCATCAGCCGGAACATCGACCGCACCACCACCGTGGTGTAAAGCGCAATGATGCACAAAACCAGAATAAGCCCATATTCCTCGGCCGCGACCGCAATGATAAAGTCGGTATGCGCATCCGGCAGCGACCATTTCACTTGGCCTTCGCCAACGCCAACGCCAAAGAACCCGCCCTCCTGGATGGCATTCGTCGCGTAGCCAAGCTGGGTGCGCGGATCAAGGTCGGGCGATAGAAACCCGTCAATCCGTCGGGCAAAGTGCTCTGACCCGTTATAGGCCACAACCCCTGCCGCCCCAACCATTCCGACCACGACGACAATCAGCAAAATCGGCGCCCCAGCCACGAAATACACCACGCCCCAGCCGAAAAGTACCAACATGGATTGGCCGAAATCTGGTTGCAGCGCCAGAAATCCCACGATCACAATGGCAATGGCAAAGGACAGGGTCTTGCCCGGCGGCCCGTTCAAATCCTGCGCCGCAGCCATCAGCCACGCCGTCAGGATGATGAACCCCGGCTTCAGAAATTCCGACGGCTGCACCGAGGCAAACCCCAGCGAAAACCACCGCACTGCGCCCTTGCCAAAATCGGTGCCAAACATCGGCAACAAAGCCAGGGCAATAAACGCTCCGGCAAATCCGACCACGCCCAGCCTGCGCACCATATCGGGCGTCAGCATCGAGGTGCCAAGCATCGCCACAATCGCCAGCCCGCCAAAAAGCGCCTGTCGCTGAACATAGTAAAACGGGTCCAGGCCGTTGCGCGTGGCCAACGGAACCGAGGCCGCCAACCCCAGCAAGATCCCAATGCCAAACAGCGCAAGCACCGCCGTCATCGACCACTTGTCGATGGTGCGCCACCAACGGGGAAGAACCGGCTCTGTCACCCGTGAGGGCATGGAGCCATAAACCATCTCTGTCATGGGTAAACCGCCTGATTGCCTCTGTCCGCCCGGTTTTCCGGGTCTCAGTTTGTAGATTAGCGAAGATTGCCCCCCATGGCTAGAGGGTAGCAGCCACTGATCCCTCTTAAGCTGATCAAAACCAAGCTCATCAACCATTCATCAATTGGCCTGTTTTCTTTGCCTTGGACAATGCGGGCCGACCCGCGCCACTCCCCGGCCAAAGACGTCCCGGATGGTTCGCCCCGTACCATCACTTGCCGTCACGGTTGGGCCTTGCAAGTGCTGCACTGATTGCTACCCGCACCAAAAGCCTTGCCCGCCCCCCAACCCGCAACATGGTGCTGACCTCTGGGATTGAGGTGGGCACGGCACGGGGCTATCATCGGCAGGATACGATGGTTTAACGGCAATTGGCCGTCGCCCCGCCCAAAGTTCAAAACAAGCACAGCCCCTACCCCCGGCCGCGCGCCAGCAATTTTTCGCGCCGCGCAAGGCTCGCCTCCGGCCAGTATAGCTTGCGGTCATAAAATTCCGGCACCACAGGCACCGCCCCGTCAAGATTTACCCAAGGCAGTTTTGTCGTGGTAAAGATGTGAATATCCGGCGGGCAAAGCCCCGGCTGCTCCAGCGTTCCCACCCGCACGAATGCCACCGCTCGCCCCGCGCCCGCATAGTGGCTCCACACGGCCACGGCACAACGCGGGCAGCGGGCAACTTCCTGGCCTTTGCCGGAATTTGACGGCGTGGCGATGAATTCCGGCGCGCCTTGCAACAGGTCGATACAATCCGTTTCAATCATCGCATTCAGTGCAAACGCCGACCCAGTTTCGCGTTGGCACCATGTGCAATGGCAGGCATGCACGAACAGCGGCGCGTTGGTCAGGCGATACATGATCTCGCCGCATGTGCATCTGCCAATCATCATAGCCCTGCTATCCGGTAATGGCTTTCACCCGCGCGGTGAAATCCTCGCCGCGTTTCTCAAAATTCGGATACTGGTCAAAGCTTGCGGCGGCGGGTGCCAGCAAGACCACATCGCCCGATACCGCCTCTTCGGCCGCCCGTGCCACCGCAACCTCCATCGTTTCACAGATCTCATACGGAGTATTGCCCAATTCCAAGGCAAAATCACGGGCAGAGTGGCCAATCAGATAGGCCTTGGAGACGGAGCCAAGGAAGGGGATCAGCCCCTTGATCCCGCCATCCTTCCCCATGCCCCCCGCGATCCAGCGGATCTTTGGGAAGGCCTGCAAGGCCTTTGCGGCGCTATCAACATTGGTGGCCTTGCTGTCATTCACAAACCGAACGCCGCCCTTTTCGCCCACCGTCTGGCTGCGGTGCGGCAGTCCGGCAAAGCTGTGGAAAGCCTGCTCGATCTGTTTTGGCCCCACCCCAAGACTGCGACAGGCCGCATAGGCGGCGCAGGCGTTTTGGTGGTTATGGGCGCCGGGCAGGCCCGAGACCTCGCGCAGGTCGATGCTTGCCACTTGCTTGCCGCGCCGCCATTCCGAAAGAAAGCCTTTGCGGGCGAATACCGACCAGCCGAAACCCTCGAGCTTGGCACCCGATGATATCCGGATCACCCGGTCATCCGCCGGGCTCATGCCCATCTGATTGGCCAAATACTGCCCCTCGACCTCATCCACCCCAATAATGGCGCGGTCCGGGCCGCCTTCGGCAAACAATCGGCGTTTGGCCGCAAAGTAGCCGCCCATGCCGTTGTGACGATCCAGATGGTCGGGCGACAGGTTGGTGAAGATCGCGATATCGGGGGTCAGGGCGCGCGCGAGGTCGGTTTGATAGCTGGAAAGCTCCAGCACGATCACTTCGCCATCTTGCGGCGGGTCGATATCCAGCACGCCAAGGCCAATATTTCCGGCCATCTGGGTGGGCCTGCCCGCGACTTCCAGAATGTGGTGGATAAGTGCGGTGGTGGTCGATTTGCCGTTCGATCCGGTGATGCAAACCACGCGGGGGGCGGTCTCGAAGTTGTCCCATTCGGGCGTGGCAAAGCTGCGGAAAAACAGGCCGATATCGTTGTCGACCGGGATGCCTGCCTCGTAGGCGCGGGCGATGACTTTGTTCGGGGTAGGGTAAAGATGCGGGATGCCGGGGCTGACGATCAGGGCGGCCACCCCGTCAAACGCGCCGATCCGGGTAAGATCGTGGGGCGCGAATCCCATCGCTTCGGCCCGTGCGCGGACCTCGGAACTATCATCCCAAACCAGAGGCTCTGCCCCGCCTTCCAAAAGGGCGCGGGCGGTGGCGAGGCCGGATCTGCCGAGGCCGAGAACGGCTACTTTTTGGCCTGCGTAGCCTTGGACTGGAATCATGGTTTTACCCCCCGGTTTTAAAGCGGCAGAATGAGGGAGGCGGAGGCGGGGTGCAAGGGCGGGGTGTGTTATAGGGCCCATAACACGCGTGTTATGCGGCGTAATATGTTGTTTTTAATTGATTTTGTGATTTTTGTTAAGGTTTTGGAAAGACTTTGAAAAGGACTTGATAGAGTGTGGGCGATGGGTCGAGACGCGCTAGGGTGCCCCGTTTCGCGGCGCCCCCTTGCCTCGGGCCGACCTAATTGGACGAAAACCACGTCCGCGCCGTGTAAAAGCCGTCACGCTGTGCCTCAAGCGGTTTAAGCTTTAGCGCCAGTTCACCATCGAACGAGCCCATGTGATAATTCTGTTCCTCGCGCACAAGGGTGCGGTGGTCGAAATCGGGCTTGGCCAGTTTCATGATCCAGCCGACCCATGCCAGATATTTGGTCTTGTCCAGCGCCTTGATCGTCAGATCAAAGGCCGAAAGGTCGCGCCATTCCTTGATCGCCTTGTGGGCCGCGTCGATCTGCTCGGTGATCT
The DNA here is from genome assembly GCA_049696055.1 of Paracoccaceae bacterium. Classification (GTDB taxonomy): domain Bacteria; phylum Pseudomonadota; class Alphaproteobacteria; order Rhodobacterales; family Rhodobacteraceae; genus JBAVTI01. The sequence continues at coordinate 7,765 of JBAVTI010000007.1, forward strand.
GGTTGCGCTGCACCTGGTTCAGGGCGGGGTCCGCGAGCCGCTTTTCGCGTTCCTGAATGATGGCCGTCAGGGCCTTGAGGCTGTAGAAATCACCCATGACCTGCGCGCTGTAATCGCCCGTGCTGATGGCCGCCGAGATATCGGTGATCGCCTTGTCGAAGGCCGCGATCTTTTCTTCAAGCGCATCGCGGGTCCAGAAATCGCCCCCCGCGCCAGCGATGTGGACCGTAAAAAGGCCGTCCGAAACCAGCGCCTTTGCGGTCTGGTAAGAGGTTTCGGTGGCATCGGCGCGTTGCTGAAGCTGGTTGCGGGTCACCCAGTCAATGGCCGGGCGAAAGATGGTAAGCTCTCCGGCGGCACCGGATTTCTTAAGCTGGTTGATGGCGGCTTCGACGTCGTTGATCCGGGCGTCAAGCTGATTTCTGGTGATGCGCCCGATGCCCGGAATTTCCAGCGCATATTCGCCCTTGGCGATCTGATCCTTGACGCGGGCCAACTCGGCGCGCTGTTCTTGCGCCATCCGGCGATGCTGGATGATGGTCTGCCAGCCAAAGGCGCTGTGAAAAGTGTATTCACCGCTGGCCACGCCCTTTTCGATCAGGGCAATTTCATCTTCCAGCGCGTCAATCCGGGTTTGAATGGCCCCGCCGGTGATCCAGCCAATGGCAACGATATACCAGTTTTCCTTTCCCTCTGCGATCGCATCGCGCAGTTGCTTGGCCTCTAGCGCAAGGCTGGTTTGCAGCGCGGCAGCGGTTTCAAGCGTGCTCCAACCGTAGTTCGGGATGTAGCGCTCTTGTTTGGGGTTCGAGGTCAGGCCGCCCAACATCCCGGTCAGCAGCCCGGCATTTGCGCTGCGCTGCTCGATGTTCTTTTGCAGGTCGATCTGTTTTTCCTGCGCCAGTGCCTGAACGCTTTCCCACCAGCCGACCCATTGGCGCAATTCGTTCATCCGCTCGCTGGCCTGCCGCTTGCCTTCGGCCTCCATCGCCTCGGACAAGGCGATCTTAGCGTCATGCTGTGCCAGCAGCACCGCGAAAGGATCAGCCGCCTGCACCGCAGCACCCGACCAAACCAGACCAAGTGCCACCACAAAGGACAACGCCGCCCGCCTAATACCAGAAACCGAATGATTGCCCACAGCTACCCTCCGAATTTTGTGTGATTAAATACCAAAAGCATATACCTCGCGCCGGTCCTTGTCCAAAGCCAGAATGTCACGGGCGGTAGGGCACGCGATGCTGTTCTGATGCCGCCAGAAGGGGCGCGTTCGGCCTGTTTTGGCTTTGGGCCAGTGCGGCGGTGCAAAAGGGATGCAGCCGGTTCTTGGCCCGGATGCGGCAGATGGCCAAGTCAACTGCGGCTATGTCAGCGCAATCGTCACTTGGTGATTTTGCCATGATGTGCCATCGTTTTCACGGTTTGTCTTCGTATGATCCGGACGAGGCGATGCAGCGTAATGTCCAAGGCAAAAGCCAAACGAACAGT
>JBAVTI010000008.1:0-1868 GCA_049696055.1 Paracoccaceae bacterium
ATCATGCGCGAAGAGCCGTTTGGCCCCTTGGCGGTGATCAACCCCATCTCGTCGCTGGATGAAGGCATTGCCCGGGCCAATGCGCTGCCCTACGGCCTTGCGGCCTATGCCTTTACCCACAATGCCGCCAATGTTGACCGGCTGATCAACGAGATCGAGGCCGGCAATCTTTCCATCAACACGCTGGAGGCCTCGGTCCCCGAAGTGCCCTTTGGCGGCGTGTAAGCCAGCGGTCAGGGCCGCGAAGGTGGCATCGAGGGCTTGCAGCATTATGTCGAGTCCAAGACCATCTCGCACCAGATGGCGCTGGACCACGAGCCGACTGTATCGGGGGCAAAGTCATGAAATATGACCGCAAATCCGCCAAATCCCACGCCCGCGCCCAGATGCGCGGCATCTGGGCCGCCGCCCTGATGCCCTTTGCCGAAGATCTGTCGATCGACGAAGCCGGGTTCCGCGCGAACATCGACCATTGGATCACGGCCCTTGGCATCGACGGCTTCTTCATCGCGGGCAAGCAGGGCGAGTTCTTTTCGATGTCGGTGGACGAGCGTAAACGCTGCTTTGACCTGGCGGTTTCCGCCTGCGCGGGCCGGGCGCAAACCATCATGTCCTGTTCGGATCAGAACATGGATGTGGTGATCGACCTTGCCCGCCACGCGCAGGCCTGCGGGGCCGATTACATCGTCGTCCACGCGCCAATTCTGCATTTTTACAAGGCGCAGGATGAAACCCTGTTGCGGTATTATGAAACCATCGCGGCATCGGTCGATATCGGCATCGCGCTGTGGTCGCACCCGGATTCCGGTTATCTGATGTCGCCGCAGCTTTGCAATCGGCTGGCCGATATCGAGACCGTGGTGGCGATCAAGTATTCGGTGCCGCGCCCGATGTATGCCGAACTGACGCGCCTCGCGGGCGACCGGATACTGGTTTCCACCTCGTCCGAAGAGGAATGGCTCGACAACATCACCGAACTGGGTTGGCAGCTTTATCTGTGCTCTTCTCCACCCTACCTGCTGCAAACGGCACATGACCGGCGGATGCGCGATTATACCGATGCGGCCTTTGCTGGCCGTGTGAACGAGGCACGCAAGATCAGCGCCTCGCTGGACCCGGTACGTCGCGCCCTGCGGGACACGCGACCGCCTGAAAAACCGCATGCCCATCAAAAATACTGGCAGTTTCTTCTGGGGCAGGTGGGTGGTCACGTCCGCCGGCCCTGTCTGGAACTGACCGAGAGTGAGAAAGCCGAAACGCGCGCCGCCTTCAACGCCTGCGGCCTGAAACTGTAAGGAAGCAACCATGACCCGTCTTGCCGCCTTCAACTTCCAGAAATGGATCGACGAACACAAACACCTGCTGAAGCCGCCCGTCGGCAACCAGATGGTGTTCAAGGATGCCGACCTGATGGTCACCGTGGTAGGCGGCCCGAACAAACGCACCGACTACCACGATGATCCGGTCGAGGAGTTTTTCTACCAGTTGAAGGGTGACATGCTGCTGAAACTGCATGATACCACCAGCGGCGAGTTCTATGACGTGCCGATCCGCGAGGGCGACATCTTCCTGCTGCCCGCCCATATGCGCCACTCGCCGCAGCGGCCACAGGAAGGCTCGATCGGGCTTGTGATTGAACCGGCCCGACCCGAAGGCGCATTGGACGCCGTGGAATGGTATTGCTTTGACTGCAAGACCCGCGTTCACCGGGCCGAGATTGATCTGGTCAGCATCGTCGATGACTTGCCGCCGATCTATGCAAAATTCTACGCCGACGCGGCGTTGCGCACCTGCCCGAACTGCGGCGTGATCCATCCGGGCAAGGAACCGCCGGTGGGTTGGGTAAAGCTTTGAGCAAATGCAAAGGC
>JBAVTI010000009.1:0-6505 GCA_049696055.1 Paracoccaceae bacterium
TTTCGCGCCGCCACCCCGCAGGCTCAAAGGTTTGGGCCTCCGAGGTGATGCACGGTGCCCCCGTCATTCAGGATTACCTTGAAACCACCCTGCGGGAATGGACCTCGGGCCGTGCCGCACTGATCCACAAATGGATAGCCCAAGGCAAAATGGCCCCGATCAACCCCGAACATCTGCTTTATATGCTTTGGGCCACCACCCAGCACTACGCCGATTTCGGCCACCAGATCGAAACCCTGAATGGCGGCAAACCGTTAACCGACGCACAATGGCGCGCGGCCAAAGAATCCGTCAAATCCATCATCCTGCGGGGGATCGGCGCGCTATAGCGCCGCTTTACAGACGACAGCGTTTAGCGTGTTCAAGAACCGCAGAATGCGCCGCGTTCTCGGGGTAAGGTCGCAATCCGCATTACCCGGTTCGCTTCAAGGCGGCATGCCATCGACCGGAACCCCGGTCACCGCCGCGTCGCCCTCAACCTTTTCCACCGGGGCTGCGTCCACCGCCGCCCCTTCGGCCCCGGCATCTGAACACACATAGACCGCGCCGCCCACGGCCACCGCCGTCACCGCCACCCCGCCCAAAACCACCGGCGCGCTGACCCCGGTCAACGCCGTTGACCCCAACGCCACAAGCTTTTCGCCAATCACCACCCCCGGCCCCTGCAACACCACCGCCCCCGACGGATGCTGCAACGCCTGCACCCCGGCGCTTAGCGCAAATTCGGCCGCCTGGCCGGTAAACCGCGCTGCCGCAGCTTTGGACCGGTTCACCCGTTCACAAAAGCTGCGCGACGGCGTGGTGCAGGTTAGCCACGCATCGCGCGGCCCCTCGGCATAGCCAATATAGGTGCGGGCCTTGCGGTCCCATTGCAGGCAAAACGGCCCGCGCTCGGCGTCGTTCAACTCGGGCGTCAGCACCCGCAGCGTCACCAAACCGGGGCAGGTAATCGCGCCACGGCTGCCATAAAGCCACTCGCGCAGCGATCGGCTCTCCTTCAGCGTCGGGCTTTCGGGGTCATAGACATAGTTCTGCCCCTCGCCCCGGATCGAGGTTTCACAGCGTGTCAACTCCCCGGCCAGCGCCGTGCTGCCCGCCAGAACAAGGCCCAAAAGCCCCGGCCATAGGAAAATCCTGTTCATTTGCCCGCCCGTTCTGGCCCGCGTTTTGTCCGCGCTTTGGCAGGGCATAGGCCAATCCGGTCCGCTTGCCAACGGATGCCGCGTCCCCAAACCCGCCACCAGCAAGTTTGCGCCGCGCCGGTTATTTCAGTTCCACCTCGACAAAACTCATCACCGCATCGCCATCGTTGATGACATTATGCTCTACCCCTTCGGCCCGCCGATAGGCGGTGCCCGCAGGCACCAGCACCCGGCGTTCGGTGGCGTCCGGCCCGATCAGCAGCATGTGGCAATCCGTCACCGCCGTGATGACGTAATCCATCGCATGGCGGTGCCAGCCGGTTTGCGCGCCAGGCGCAAAGTCGAAACGGGTGACGCGCACCCGGTCATCGTCGATCATCTGGGTAGCGGTGCAGTGGGTGGTCATGGCGGACTCCGGGTGTGATAACACGTTAAGATTTGGTAAACAAAAAAGACAATACCAATTAATATCAACAACATAGACGGCATAACACGCGTGTTATGCCGATCAAATCGCCCCCTACGGCAGCGTTTTCAAAACATCCGCCAGCGTTCCGATCAGGGTATCAATCTCGCCTTTCGAGATGATCAACGGCGGCGACATCGCAATAATATCCCCCGTCGTGCGGATCAGAATGCCCTTCTCATAGGCCCGCAAGAACGCCTCAAACGCCCGCTTGGTCGGCTCTCCGGGAAGCCCCTCCAATTCGACCGCCCCGATCAGCCCCATGTTGCGAATATCAATCACATGCGGCAGCCCTTTCAGGGAATGAAGCGCGTCCTGCCAATACCCCTCCAATTCCGCCGCCCGTTCGAACAGAGCCTCTTCCTTGTAGACATCCAGCGTCGCGATCCCGCAGGCCGCCGCAATCGGATTGCCTGAATAGGTATAGCCGTGAAACAGCTCGATCATGTTTTCCGGCCCGGTCATGAACGCGTCGTGAATATCAGCCGTCGTCAACACCGCCCCCATTGGAATGACGCCGTTGGTCAGGCCTTTCGCAGTGGTCATCATATCGGGCAGCACATTGAAATGCTGGGCAGCAAACGCCGATCCAAGCCTGCCAAACCCGGTAATCACCTCGTCAAAGATCAGCAAGATACCGTGTTTTTTGGTAATCGCGCGCAGCTTTTCCAGATACCCCCTCGGCGGCAACAAAACTCCGGTGGACCCGGCCATGGGTTCCACAATCACCGCAGCAATGGTTTCCGCCCCATGTAGCGCAACAATGCGTTCCAGATCATCGGCAAGACTTGCCCCGTGTTCGGGCTGGCCCTTGGAGAACGCGTTCTGGGCGGGCAAATGCGTGTGCGGCAGATGATCGACCCCGCCCAACAGCGTGCCAAAGACCTTGCGGTTGTTGACGATGCCGCCCACGGAAATACCGCCGAAGTTGACGCCATGATACCCCCGCTCGCGACCGATCAACCGCGTGCGTGCCCCTTCGCCCCGGGCGCGATGGTAGGCAATCGCCAGCTTCAGCGCTGTCTCGACTGATTCAGAACCAGAGTTTGTATAAAACACATGCTCGATGCCCTTGGGCGCGATATCAATGATCCGGTTGGCCAATTCAAACGCGATGGGATGGCCCATTTGAAAGGCAGGAGCGTAATCCAACTCGGCCGCTTGCCGCGCGATTGCTTCGGAAATCCTGGGCCGACAGTGACCTGCATTACAGCACCACAGCCCCGCGGTGCCATCAAGCACCTGCCGCCCGTCCGAAGTCGTGTAATGCATATCCTTGGCACCGACGAACATCCGTGGCGACTTCTTGAACTGGCGGTTCGCCGTGAACGGCATCCAGAATGCATTCAGATCATTCGGTGTGGTTTTTCGATCAAGCGCCATTGTGACGTCCCTTCGCGTGCAGGCCACCAAGGACTTCCCGGGCAGCGGAATTCATCGACCCATAGGTCAGCTTCAGTTTTGCCGCCCATTCGAACCCGTCAAGACCCGCCCGAAACACTGCAGGCATTGTTTGCATCTTGGCGGTTTTTGCGGCATCCCTCAATCATGCCTGCGGCGTAGACTGTCTTGTCTGCGACCTGAGCGTTACAATCACGTCTTACCGAAAGCCCCAAGATGAGCCGCCCGCAAACCCGGATTCAGCAAAAGAACAGTCAAACCATCCTGGATGCGGCGCTGGACGTGTTTTCGCAATATGGGTTTCGCGGCGCGACGCTGGATCAGATTGCCGATGTGGCGGGGCTGTCAAAACCCAATCTGCTTTACTATTTCCCCTCGAAAGAGGCGATCCATGTTCGGCTGTTATCGGAACTGATGCACACGTGGCTGGACCCGCTGCATGCAATGAACCCCGATGGCGACCCGGTGACCGAAATCCTTGCCTATGTGAAACGCAAGCTGGAAATGAGCCGCGATTATCCGCGCGAAAGCCGACTTTTTGCCAATGAGATTTTGCAGGGTGCGCCCCGGATGCAAGACGCCATTGCGGGTGAGTTGACCGATTTGGTTCACGAGAAAACCGCCGTGTTGCGCAGTTGGATGGATCAGGGGCGCATCGCCGAGGTTCACCCGGTGCATCTGATCTTTTCGATCTGGGCGCTGACCCAGCACTATGCCGATTTCGAGGTACAGGTGCGCTGTGTCTTGGGGGCAGAAGGCGCAGACCCTTTTCCACAGGCAGGTGTCTATCTCGAAACGTTGTTTAGAAAACTGCTTACCGTCTAGGGGTGCAATCCGCAGCAATCCGCAGCAATGCGGCGGATCGGCAACGCGGCTTGTTGCAATCGAAACAATGGCCTATAAGCCCAAATCTGCGCTGCCAGCAAAGAGATCATGACCAAAACAAAACCCGCTCAGAACGGCGTAGATGGGAACGGCCCTAAGGGTACGCAACCGGATTTGCCACATGCCCCGCAAAACCTATGGAAACTTGTGCTTGGTTCAATCGGCGTGGTTTACGGCGATATTGGCACCAGCCCTTTGTATGCCCTGCGAGAATCGCTGCATGCTGCGGGTCACGACGGCCTGACGCCCGACGATGTCTTTGGCGTCATATCCCTGCTGATCTGGACGCTGATCATCATCGTTTCGATCAAATATGTGATGTTGATCATGCGTGCCGACAACCGAGGCGAAGGCGGCACATTGTCGCTTGTGGCATTGGTGCAGCAGGCCCTGAAGTCGCGCCCCGCATGGCTGATGGCCATTGGTGTGTGCGGAATATCGCTGTTTTTCGGTGACGCGATGATCACCCCGGCCATGTCGGTTTTGTCGGCAGTGGAAGGCCTTTCGCTGGTCGCTCCGCATTTCTCGCCCTTTGTGGTTCCGGTGACTTTGGTGATCATTGTGGGGCTTTTTGTGGTGCAAAATATAGGAACCGAGAAGGTTTCGATCTTCTTTGGCCCGATAATGGTTACGTGGTTTATTGTCATGTCGATTATGGGCCTTGCGCATATTGGCGATGACACTCGGGTGTTGCTGGCCCTGAATCCATGGCATGCAGTTAAGTTCTTGTTCACCAATGGATTTGCATCTTTGATTGTGCTGGGCTCGGTGTTCCTTGCGGTGACCGGGGGCGAGGCGCTTTATGCGGATATGGGGCATTTCGGTCGCCGCCCTATTCGGATCGCCTGGGCAATTCTGGTGTTCCCAGCGTTGACGCTTAGCTATCTTGGACAAGGCGCGATGGTTCTGGCAGACCCGGAAACCGCACATAACCCGTTCTTCTTGATGGCCCCGGATTGGGCGCTGCTACCTTTGGTTTTGCTGGCGACTGCCGCCACCGTCATTGCCAGCCAAGCTGTGATTTCGGGTGCGTTCTCGATGATGCAGCAAGCCGTGCAAATGGGCCTGTTGCCGCGCCTTGAAATTCAGCACACCTCGGAAACCCAGCATGGGCAGATCTATCTGCCGAAGGTAAACATGATTTTGGCCGTTGGCGTGCTACTTCTGGTGCTGGCATTTGGCTCTTCTTCCAACCTTGCCAGCGCCTATGGCATTGCTGTGACGGGCGATATGGTGATCACCTCGATTCTGGCCTTCATCTTGTTCTATCGCGCTTGGAAATGGTCTTTGGGTCTGACTTTGGCAGTGATTGTGCCGATCCTGACCATTGAGACAATGTTCCTCGGTGCAAACATGGCAAAAGTTCTGGACGGTGGCTATGTTCCGATCCTGATGGCGGCAACGGTCTGCATTTTGATGTGGACATGGGTGCGCGGCACCAAACACGTGCAGCAAAAGGCGCGGGCTGGGGCGGTATCGTTGGAAAGCCTGATCAAGATGCTGAAGAAATCGCATCCGATTGCGGCCCCCGGCACGGCGGTGTTTCTGACCTCGGATCCCGACATCGCGCCATCGGCATTGATGCATAACCTTAAGCACAACCACGTGCTGCACAATCAGAACTTTATCGTGACCGTCGCCGTGTCGCCCACCCCCAAGGTCCGCGACGCCGATCGCATCACGATGGAGCGGTTAAGTGATAACTTCCTGCGCATCAGAATGAATTTTGGCTATATGGAAACGCCCAACGTGCCCCGCGCGCTGGTTCTGGCCCGCAAGCAAGGCGAGAAGTTCGACATTATGACGACATCATTCTTCCTGAACCGTCGATCATTCCGATCAACGCATGGTGCGGGCCTGCCATTCTGGCAAGAACGGATCTACATCGCGCTGACCAAATCCGCATCCGACGCTACCGATTTCTACTGTCTGCCGTCGAACCGGGTTGTTGAAATGGGGCAGCAACTGTCGATCTGAATGCAAAAAGCCCAGCGGATCCTCGCTGGGCTTTGCGCAATTTCACCAAGGATCACTCGGCCGCGGCTACCGAGGGGTTGTTCGGATTCGTGGTCCAGTTGGCATAGTCGCCTACTTTGGCACCCGTGCGCGGGTCAATTGCACCTTTGGGCAATTCAACCATGGTGATGCAGTTTTCCACCGGGCAAACGTTGACGCATAGGTTACAGGCAACACATTCATCGTCTTTCACCGTAAATACGCGATCGGCCGACATGTCGATGGCCTGGTGGCTGGTATCTTCGCATGCCGCATAGCAACGGCCACATTTGATGCAGGCTTCCTGATCAATAACCGCTTTGGTGACGTAATTCAGGTTCAGAAACTGCCAGTCGGTAACATTGGGCACTGCACGCCCCACCAGATCTGCGGTCGAGGTCATGCCCTTTTGATCCATATAATCTGACAGGCCAGAGATCATTTCCTGTACGATTTTAAAGCCGTAGGTCATCGCCGCTGTGCAAACCTGCACATTTCCCGCGCCAAGTGCCATAAATTCTGCGGCATCGCGCCAAGTGGTAATGCCGCCAATCCCCGAAATCGGCAATCCCCGCGTCGCTTCAAACCGGGCAATTTCAGCGACCATGTTCAAGGC
>JBAVTI010000010.1:0-6728 GCA_049696055.1 Paracoccaceae bacterium
CGGGCAACAGCGCGAGGTCTTTGAGGTGGGCCGCAAGGCCATCATCGGTCAGCCGACCCCGGTCATGCGCGGCTTTCAGCGCCAACAGGGCAAGCACCGCAAGCTGGCAGGTAAAGGCCTTGGTCGAAGCCACGCCGACCTCTATCCCCGCCATGATCGGCAGCGCTAGGTCGGATTCGCGCGCGATGCTTGAGGTGGCGACATTGACCACAGAAACCACCTTGGCCACCTTGTCACGGGTGTAGCGCAGGGCGGCAAGGGTGTCGGCGGTTTCGCCCGACTGGCTGACAAACAGCGACCAGGATTTGGGCGAAAGCGGTGGCTCGCGATAGCGAAATTCCGATGCGACGTCGATATCGGCTGGCAAGCCCGCGATCTGCTCGAACCAGTATTTTGCCACATGGCAGGCATAGGATGCGGTGCCGCAAGCAACCATCGAAATGCGATCAACGTCTGTGAAATCAAGGGCTTCTGGCAGGTTCAACGCCTGGCCGTCGGCGCGCAGATAATGGCGCAGCGCATCGGCCAAAACCAAGGGTTGTTCGGCGATTTCCTTGGCCATGAAATGCTTGTAGCCCGCCTTTTCGATGCGGGTGGCATCAACCTGAATCCGGGTCATCGGTCGGTTGGCGAGGTTGCCATTGGCGTCGAAAATCTGCGCGCCCTTGCGGGTAATAACGGCCCAATCGCCCTCTTCCAGATAGGTGACGCGGTCGGTCATCGGCGCCAAAGCGATGGCATCCGAGCCGACAAACATCTCGCCGGTGCCATGGCCGATGGCCAGCGGGCTGCCTTTGCGGGCGGCAATCAGCAGGTCATCCTCGCCATCAAACAAAAAGCACAAGGCAAAGGCACCGCGCAGGCGTAAGATCGTTTCACGCGCGGCATCCACCGGAGAGAGGCCGCGCTCCATGTGCAGGCGGGTCATCAGGGCGACGGTTTCGGTGTCGGTTTCCGACTCGAAGCTGAACCCCGCTTCGGCCAGTTCGGCCCGCAGTTCGCGAAAATTCTCGATGATGCCATTGTGAACCACCGCCACCGGGCCGGCCTGATGCGGATGGGCGTTTTCAACCGTGGCCGCACCATGCGTCGCCCAGCGGGTATGGCCAATGCCCGATTTCCCCGCGAGCGGCTGATGCACCAACAGGTCCGACAGGTTGACAAGCTTGCCCACTGCGCGGCGGCGATCCAGTTTGCCGTTGTTGACCGTGGCGATGCCAGCGGAATCATAACCGCGATATTCCAGCCGTTTCAAAGCCTCGACCAGCAGCGGGGCAACCTGATGGTTCCCCAAGACCCCTACAATACCGCACATTATGGATGGTCCTTCTGTCGTGCGGCCTTAGCCGCTTTGTACATATCGAACAATTTCACCGCGAGGCCGGGTTTATTGACCTGTCGGGCCCGCGCCAGTGCCACTGCCTCGGCGGGCACGTCTTGGGTGATCACCGACCCCGATGCCGTCATTGCCCGCGCACCAATTGTCACTGGGGCCACCAACATGGTGTCCGAGCCGATAAAGGCATTGGCGCCGATTTCGGTGTGGTGTTTGTTCACGCCATCATAGTTGCAGGTCACGGTGCCCGCGCCAATATTGGTGAATTCGCCGACATGCGCGTCGCCCAGATAGGTCAGGTGGCCGACCTTTACGCCCTGATCCAGAATGGCGTTCTTGATCTCGACAAAGTTACCGACATGCACATCTTCGGCCAATTCCGCACCGGGACGCAGGCGGGCAAACGGCCCGACCGAGGCACCACGGCTGATATGGCAGCCCTCAAGGTGGCAAAATGCCTTGACCTCGGCCCCGGATTCGATGGTGACATGCGGGCCAAAAATCACATTGGGGCCGATCACCGCATCATTGCCGATAAAGGTATCCAGCGCGAAAAACACCGTGTCGGGGGCGGTCAGGGTGACACCGTTTTCCAGCGCCTCGGCCCGGGCGCGGATCTGAAACGCCGCCTCGGCCTCGGCCAGTTCGGCGCGGGTGTTGATGCCCCGCGTCTGTGCCTCGTCGCAGATCACCACGCCTGCCGAAAGACCCCGGCTGCGGGCGATTTCAACAATATCGGTAAGGTAGTATTCCCCGGCTGCATTGGCACTGCCAACGGCGGCGACCAGATCGAACAGCATCCGGGTATCGGCACAAACGACGCCTGAATTACAAAGGCTTAGCTCGCGTTCAGCGATCGTCGCATCCTTGTATTCAACGATGCGTTCAAGCTCTTCACCCTGTGCTACAAGACGGCCATAGCGCCCCGGATCGCGCGCCTGAAACCCCAGCACGACAACCGCATGGCGCGCACGGGCGTCCAGCATGGCTTGCAGCGTTTCGGGCTGAATGAATGGCGTGTCGCCATAAAGTACCACCGCATCGCCCGCCATTGTGGCAAGCAAGGGGGCGGCCTGCGCCACGGCATGGGCTGTGCCAAGCTGTTCGGTCTGCACCACCACTTCGCACGCCTGATCATAGGCGCGGGCAGATTTCGCCACCGCCTCGGCACCATGCCCCGCCACCACCACAATGCGCGCGGGGTCAAGGGCGCGGCCGGTTTGCAGCGCGTGGTGCAACAGTGGTGCAGCCCCCACCTTGTGCAGCACCTTGGGCAGATCGGAATTCATCCGGGTTCCTTGGCCAGCGGCCAGCACAATCAACGAAACAGCGGATGAAACAGACATGGAACCTCTTTCCTTTAACTGCCGCCCGTTTTAACTCGGATTGGGCGGGCCGCAAGATGGGCTGCATCACATGACCTTTCGGCAGATTACAAGGGAAACACCCATGCGCACCGTTGTTTTCGATCTGGACGGCACTTTGGCCGATACCAGCGCCGATCTGGTTGCCGCCGCCAACGCCTGTTTTCGCGGGCTGGGGCATGGCGATCTGTTGGACCCGGTGCGCGATCAGCTGACGGCGTTTCACGGCGGGCGGGCAATGCTGCGGCTGGGGTTTGAACGGCTGGGCGGCCATACCGAGGCGGATGTTGACCGCAATTACCCGGTGCTGCTGGCGGCCTATGCCGATGCCATTGATGTGCACACCCGGCTATACCCCGGCGCGATTGATGCCGTGATGGCGCTGCGGGGGGCAGGCTTTGCCACCGCCATTTGCACCAACAAGCCCGAGGCGCTGGCGCAAACGCTGGTGCGGCGGCTGGGCATTCGTGATCTGTTCGGCGCACTTATCGGGGCCGATACTTTGCCCACGCGCAAGCCCGATCCTGCCCCCTATATCGCCTCGGTGCTGCAATCGGGCGGGGTGGTGGCGCGCTCGATGTTGGTGGGCGATACCGAAACCGACCGCAAAACCGGGCTTGCCGCGGGGGTGCCGGTGGCCTTGGTCACCTTTGGCCCGGAAGGGGCCGGGGTGGCGCGACTGGCACCCGAAGCGCTGCTGGATCATTTTGACGATTTGCCGGCACTTGCCGCGCGCTTGACGCCCAACGGTTGACGCCAAACCAGATGCAGGACATCACAGTGCCCATGGAAATCTTTACCGGCAGTTTCACCCAGCAAGAACCGATCCCCGATGCGGCCATCGCGGCGGCGCTGGCAGTTTTGCAGCATGGCCGGTTGCACCGCTATAACACAGCCCCCGGCGAGATTGCCGAGACCGCGCTGCTGGAAGAAGAATTCGCCGCCCTGACCGGGGCGCGTTACTGCCTTGCGGTGGCATCGGGTGGCTATGCCATGGCCACGGCGTTGCGGGCACTGGGTGTGGGGCAGGGCGATCTGGTGCTCTCGAACGCCTTTACGTTGGCCCCGGTGCCCGGCGCGATTGCCAGCGTCGGTGCCGTGCCGGTTTTTGTGGATGTAACGCCAAGCCTGACCATTGATCTGGACGATCTGGCGGCGAAAATCGCCACGTCGGGTGCCAGGACCCTGCTGTTGTCGCATATGCGCGGCCATATCTGCGACATGGACCGCCTGATGGCGATCTGCACCGCCGCCGGGGTGCAGGTGATCGAGGATTGCGCTCATACCATGGGGGCGGCGTGGCGCGGGGTGCCCTCGGGGCGGCATGGCGTGATGGGCTGCTATTCGACGCAAACCTACAAACACGCCAATTCCGGCGAGGGTGGCTTGCTGATTTCCGACGACCCGCAGGCGATGGCCCGCGCCATCCTGTTGTCGGGCAGCTATATGCTTTATCCCCGCCACCGCGCAGCACCGCCCCCCGAGGTGTTTGAGACCCTGCGTTATGAGACCCCGAATATCTCGGGCCGGATGGACAATCTGCGCGCCGCTATCCTGCGGCCACAACTGGCAAGCCTGACCGACCGCGTTGCCCGTTGGGCCGCACTTTATCAAACGCTGGAAGCGGGGCTTGCCCATACGCCCGGCATGACCCTGATCCCGCGGCCCGCCGAAGAAACCTATGTCGGATCAAGCTTTCAGTTTCTGCTGCCCGATTGGCCAGCGCCACGGGTGCAGGCGTTGCTGGCGCGGGTGGCCGCCCGCGGGATTGACCTGAAATGGTTTGGCGCCGACGAACCCATGGCCTTCACCTCGCGCTATGATCACTGGCGCTATGCCAACCCCGAACCTCTGCCAAACACCGACCAGATTTTGGCGGGGTTGATCGATATGCGCCTGCCGCTGACCTTTACGACAGACGATGCCGCCCAGATCGCCCGCATCCTGCGCGCCGAGGTGTCGGCGGTCTGGCAGGGTGCCGATGCGCCAAAGACCGCACTGCCGCTTTCTGACTGATTTTTCTTTGCAAAAATACTCTCGGGGGGAGCCCGAAGGGCGTGGGGGGCAGACAGCCCCCCTTTTTGCGGCGCCACTCCGCCAATCGACGCGGTGCGCAAATCCATTGACCCGAATCGCACTTTGCCGCATGAAATGAACATCTGTTCAATTCGCGGAGAAAGCCCATGTTTCTGGCCTCAATGCAATTCGATCTGGGCGACGATATCGCGGCCCTGCGCGTAATGGTGCAGAATTGGGCGCAGGCGCGCATCAAACCCATTGCGGGGCAGGTGGACCGCGACAATCTGTTCCCCGCTGAGCTGTGGCGCGAGATGGGCGATCTGGGCCTGCATGGCATCACCGTGGACGAGGCTTATGGCGGCGCGGGCATGGGGTATCTGGCGCATGTGGTGGCGACCGAGGAAATCGCGCGGGCCTCTGCCAGCATTGCGCTGTCGTACGGTGCGCATGCCAACCTGTGCATCAATCAGATCAAGCTGAACGGCACCGACGCACAACGCCGCCGCTATCTTCCCGGCCTGATCGCGGGCAGCCATGTTGGCGCGCTGGCGATGTCGGAAACCGGGGCGGGGTCTGACGTCGTCGGGATGAAGCTGCGGGCCGAACGGCGCGGCGATGTCTACGTTCTGAACGGCGCGAAATACTGGATCACCAATGGCCCGGATGCGGATGTGCTGGTGGTTTATGCCAAGACCGATCCGGCGGCGGGGTCCAGGGGCATCACGGCGTTTATCGTGGAAAAGGGCATGCAGGGTTTCACTGCCGGACCGCATTTCGACAAGCTGGGGATGCGGGGGTCGAACACCGGCGAGCTGATGTTTGATGGCTGCGAAGTGCCCACCGAAAACGTGCTGGGCAGCGAAGGGCGCGGGGTGCGGGTGCTGATGTCGGGCCTTGATTACGAACGGGTGGTGCTGTCGGGCATCGGCCTTGGCATTATCGCAGCCTGCCTTGACGAGGTGGTGCCTTATCTGAAAACCCGCCAGCAGTTTGGTCAGCCGATTGGCAATTTCCAACTGATGCAGGCGAAACTCGCTGATATGTACACCGCCCTGAACACGGCGCGCGCCTATAGCTACGCGGTGGCAGCGGCCTGCGACAAAGGCCGCGTTACCCGCGCCGACGCGGCGGCCTGCGTGCTTTATGCCAGCGAACAGGCCATGGTGCAGGCGCATCAGGCCGTGCAGGCCCTTGGCGGTGCCGGGTTTCTGGCTGACGCAGTGGTCGCCCGGTTGTTCCGCGATGCCAAACTGATGGAAATCGGTGCCGGAACCAGCGAGATCCGGCGGATGCTGATCGGGCGGGAAATGTTGGGGGCATGATGGGCTATCGGTTTCTGGGCCGCGCTGTGCTGGCCTGCGTTTTGTCCGGTCCTGCGGCGCTTTCTGGCCCGCTTGACGATGATCTTGGCAGCTGTTTTGCCAAAGTCGACGCCGCGTTTCGGGCAGCACGGGGCCAGTCGTTCGAAGACCGGCTTGCAGCACTACCGCATTACGCCGACAGCGAAAGCCAGTGCATCAGCAACATGGCCGCCAACTGTGCCAGCAATTCGGGCCCGGTGCAGTGTTATCAAGGCATGTCGGCATACCTGACCGAGCAGCTTCCCGGACTTTACGCCCGCCTTCCCGATAAAATCCAAGGCACCGGCAAACTGCAATCAAACTACGCCGACTGGCGGACGCTGGTTGTCAAAGGCGAGGCCGTGCCCCCCGCCTATCCCTGTCAGCTTGCGAGTAGCTTTCCCGCCGAAGCCTGTGCTGTCATGGCGGTCGCCAGCGGTTTCATTGACGCGCGCGGCTGGCAGCGCCTGATCACCGAACTGGAAAGCCTTGAATGAAGCTTGCCTCCACCGCCCTGCCCACCTCTGCGACCTTCCGCGCCAACCGCGAGGCGCATCTGGCGGTACTGGGCACTTTTACCGAGGCCGCAGCACAAGCAGCGGCGGGCGGTGGCCCCACGGCCCTTGCCCGCCACACCGCGCGCGGCAAGATGGCACCGCGCGACCGGGT
>JBAVTI010000011.1:0-9594 GCA_049696055.1 Paracoccaceae bacterium
ATCAAAACCATCTTCGATGCCAAGACAGGCGAGCTTTTGGGCGCGCATATGATCGGTGCCGAAGTGACCGAACTGATCCAGGGCTATGTGATCGGTCGCAGTCTTGAAACCACCGAAGAAGATCTGATGAACACCGTTTTCCCGCATCCAACCCTGTCGGAAATGATGCACGAGTCGGTGCTGGATGCCTACGGTCGCGCCCTGCACATGTAGGTCAAACCATAGCGGGCGGTGGTTTCCGCCCGTTTCGCCATGGCGCAACGCCGATTGCCGCGCTACCCATAGCGGATGACCCGTCCGATTTCCCCTTTATGGATCGTCCTTGCCCTCTGGGGGGCAGGCCTCGGTGCGGCGGCACAATTTGCCAAGATCGCCGTCATCTTCAACCAATTGGCGCAAACCTATTCCGATGCAGGGGCCACCGCCCTTGGGCTTCTGGTGTCGGTGGTTGGCTTTGTCGGCCTGATTTTTGGCACCACCTCTGGCCTTTTGGTCCAGCGCTTTGGTTACCGCCGCGTGCTGGTTACCGCCCTTGCCGCCGGGGCCGTTCTGTCGGCCCTTCAATCGCTGATGCTGCCTTTGCCCGTGATGCTGGTCCTGCGTGTGGTCGAGGGCGCATCGCACCTGTCAATCGTCGTCGCTGCCCCGGTTCTCATCGCGCAAGTCACCCCAATTGCCCGCCAAGGCCTTGCGATGACTCTGTGGTCAAGCTTCTTTGCCGTGACCTTTGCGGTTATGGCATGGGTCGGCACCCCCCTGGCGCAGGCCTATGGTCCAGGCGCACTTTTTCTGGCGCACGCCACCTATATGGCTGTTTTTGCAGGATTAATTTTGGTTATTTTGCCCAAAGACACCCCCGCCGCGCCTGCATCGCTGACGCTAAGCCACCTGATCCGCCAACACGCCAGCATCTACGCCTCGCCCCGCATCGCCGCCCCGGCAATGGGCTTCATGTGTTACACCATCACCTATGTCGCCCTGCTGACCCTGCTGCCCCCGATGGTTGGCAGCGCGCATCAAACCCTGATCGCGACAGCAATGCCGGTGGTCAGCATCGCCGTATCGCTTACTCTTGGTGTCTGGCTACTGGGCCAGATCAGCGCTGTTTCTGCCGTGATCGCGGGCTTCGCAGTTGCCGTCGTTGCCAGCGTGGCGCTCTGGGCAGGCTGGGGGCAGGGTGACTGGATGCTGGGTGCAAGCTTGGCGCTGGCGGGCGCTTTGGGGTTGGTGCAGGGCGCATCCTTTGCCGCCATCCCGCAGTTGAATGCGTCCGGTGACGACCGCGCCAAAGCGGCGGGCGCGATCGCTCAGCTTGGGAATTTAGGCACCACCAGCGGAACGCCGATCTTGTCGTATCTGATACTTTCGTTCGGTATCAGTGGGTTGTCAGCGTTTGTTATAGTGTTTTCGCTTGCCGGAATCGGCCTTCACCTGCTGCAAGCCCGCCGCCGTGATTAGGCCGGAACCACCGCCCCGCCGCCCGCACGCCAATCGCCAAGCCCGCCAAGGTTATAGACCTGCGTATAGCCCAGCTTCAGCAACGCTTGCCCCGCCATTCCGCTACGCCCACCCGACGCACAATACACCACCACTGGCTTGTCCGCTGACAGGCCTTTGGCATGGTCCGGCTGGCGCAAATCGGCCTTCAGCGGGATCATCGACAGCGGGATATGCAGGGCATTTTTGGCCTTACCCGTGCTGCGCAACTCTGCCAACTCCCGCACATCAATAAGCACCACTTCGCCTTTCGACGCACGGGCAACCGCATCCGCTGGCGAGATCTGCTCAACTCTTGGACCCGACGATTTCAGGAATGACAGCATGGAACATCCTTTCGCAATCTTGCACTACCACCGAATATCTCGGCACAAGTTACACATTCAAATAACGGAATTTAATAGATTTACAACCTCCCGTCGCCCAAATTTCAAAAATTCCAGTGGATTATTACCCAATTCATCGCTTTGTTCATCCATTGTTCACGTTTTCTGATTGGAGACTCAGCACAGCTGTCCTATGTCTAAACAGTCCGAGTGGGGTGTAGCTATGGCCGAACAGAAGTTTATCGAGGTGCGCGGCGCGCGCGAACATAACCTCAAGAACATTGACGTGGATATTCCGCGCGATCAGCTCGTGGTGATCACCGGGCTGTCGGGCTCGGGGAAATCGTCGCTCGCCTTTGATACGATCTACGCCGAAGGTCAGCGCCGCTATGTCGAAAGCTTGTCGGCCTATGCCCGGCAATTCCTTGATATGATGGGAAAACCCGACGTTGATCACATCTCGGGCCTGTCGCCTGCGATTTCGATTGAACAAAAAACCACCTCGAAAAATCCGCGCTCGACCGTAGGCACGGTGACCGAAATTTACGACTACATGCGCCTGTTGTTTGCCCGCGTCGGCACGCCCTTTTCGCCCACCACCGGCCTGCCGATTACGGCGCAACAGGTGCAGGACATGGTGGATAGCGTGATGGCGATGGAAGAGGGTCTGCGCGCCTATCTGCTTGCCCCGATTGTGCGCGACCGCAAAGGTGAATATCGGAAGGAATTTCTCGACCTTAGAAAGCAAGGATTTCAGCGGGTTAAGGTGAATGGCGCGTTCTACGAACTCGACGAACCGCCGGTTCTGGATAAGAAATTCCGCCATGATATCGACGTTGTGGTGGATCGAATCGTCGTCAAAGACGGCATTCAGACCCGGCTTGCCGACAGTTTTCGCACCGCTCTCGATCTTGCTGATGGCATCGCCATTTTTGAAACCGCCCCGGCCGAAGGCGACCCGGTGCGCCTGACCTTCAGCGAAAAGTTCGCCTGCCCGGTGTCGGGCTTTACCATTCCAGAGATCGAACCGCGGCTGTTTTCCTTTAACGCCCCCTTTGGCGCTTGCCCGGTTTGTGATGGTTTAGGGGTTGAACTATTTTTCGACGAACGCCTTGTGGTGCCGGATCAAAGCCTGACGCTTACCCAAGGGGCGCTGGCACCCTGGGCAAAATCGAAATCGCCTTACTTCTTGCAAACCATTGATGCCATTGCGAAACACTATGAATTCGACAAGAAGCTGAAATGGAAAGACCTGCCCGCCCATGTGCATCAAATCTTTTTGCACGGCTCGGGCGAGGAAGAAATTCCCTTCCGCTATGATGAAGGCGGCCGTATTTATCAGGTTAGCCGGGTGTTCGAAGGCGTCATTCCAAATATGGAACGCCGCTACAAAGAGACCGATTCCTCCTGGGTGCGCGAGGATTTCGATCGGTTCCGCAACAATCGCCCCTGCGGCGCGTGCGGCGGTTTTCGCCTGAAACCCGAGGCTTTGGCCGTAAAAATTGCGGGGCTGCACGTTGGCAATGTGGTGCAAATGTCGATCAGCGAGGCTTTCGCCTGGATCGGCTCTGTGCCGGAAACCTTGTCGGTGCAAAAGAATGAAATCGCCCGTGCCATCCTTAAGGAAATCCGCGAACGCCTTGGATTCCTTGTGAATGTTGGCCTGAACTACCTGACACTTTCGCGCAATGCGGGCACACTTTCGGGCGGCGAAAGCCAGCGGATTCGGCTGGCAAGTCAGATCGGTTCTGGCCTGACCGGGGTGCTTTATGTGTTGGACGAACCCTCGATCGGCCTGCATCAGCGCGACAATGATCGCTTGCTGACGACCCTTAAGAACCTGCGCGATCAGGGCAATACGGTGCTGGTGGTCGAACATGATGAAGACGCCATCCGGGTGGCGGATTACGTTTTTGACATCGGGCCGGGCGCTGGCGTGCATGGCGGGCAGGTTGTCAGCCATGGCACGCCTGCCCAGGTTGCCGCTGATCCTGCCAGCCTGACCGGCCAGTATTTGTCTGGCACACGCTCGATCCCAGTGCCGCAGGTGCGACGCAAGGGGAATGGAAAAAATGTAACGGTTGTAGGGGCTTGCGGTAACAACCTCAGAAACGTGAGCGCCGATTTTCCGCTTGGAAAGTTCATTTGCGTCACGGGGGTTTCGGGGGGAGGGAAATCGACGCTGACCATCGAAACCTTGTTCAAGACAGCGGCCGTGCGTCTGAACGGCGCGCGCGAAACGCCGGCACCCTGCGAAACAATCAAGGGCTTTGAGCACCTCGACAAGGTGATCGACATTGATCAACGCGCGATTGGCCGCACCCCGCGCTCTAACCCCGCCACCTATACTGGGGCGTTCACCCCAATTCGTGATTGGTTCACCGGCCTTCCCGAGGCCAAGGCGCGCGGCTACCTTCCGGGTCGGTTTAGTTTCAACGTCAAAGGTGGGCGCTGCGAGGCCTGTCAGGGCGATGGCGTCATCAAGATCGAGATGCACTTTTTGCCGGATGTTTATGTGACCTGCGAGACGTGCAAAGGCGCGCGATATAACCGTGAAACCTTGGAAATAAAATTCAAAAACAAAAGCATAGCAGACGTTCTTGATATGACGGTTGAAGAAGCGCAAAGCTTTTTTCAGGCCGTGCCAAGCATTCGCGAAAAGATGGACGCGCTGATGCAGGTAGGGCTTAGTTACATCAAGGTCGGCCAACAGGCCACCACGCTGTCGGGGGGCGAGGCGCAACGTGTCAAGCTTTCCAAAGAGCTTAGCCGTCGTGCGACCGGCCGAACCCTGTATATTCTGGACGAGCCGACCACCGGTCTGCATTTTGAAGATGTGCGTAAGCTATTGGAAGTGCTACATGAATTGGTGGATCAGGGAAACACCGTTGTGGTGATTGAGCACAATCTGGATGTGGTGAAAACCGCCGACTGGATCATCGACATCGGCCCGGAGGGGGGCGATGGTGGTGGCGAGATTGTGGCCGTTGGCACGCCTGAAGATGTGGCGAAAATTGAGCGCAGCCACACCGGTCGGTATTTGAAAGACATGTTGAAACCGCGCAGGGTAGCGGCCGAATAGAACGGGGCCGCGATCAGAGGCATCGAGCCTCTGATCGCGGCGCTGTCGCAGTGTAGCTGTGGAGCGTCGGGTTTGTTTCGACGTTGGGTGCCTCCGGCGGGGATATTTAATAACAGAAGAAACCGCGACGTCAGTCGCGTTTCATGGGGCAGGTTGACAAACCGAAAATCGAATAGAGCGGGCAGCTTGACAGCAAGCCGGTTGCCAGTGGCACAATCCCGATCAGGTAGGCCCAGCGGTAGGTCGCATCAACGTTCAGGAAATATCCTGCCAACAGGGCCAGGCCCACCACGATGCGCAAAACGCGGTCGATCCCGCCAACATTGGTTTTCAGCATGCTGTAATCCTTCATCATCTGGCCCGATGAGTCGGGCATGGAATAGCTTAACCCGAAAACTGCCATCCTGTCTGCGCGCGCGTCACGCCGCCAGACTTCAGTCGGAATTGGCATTCGCCAGTTGTTGCAAGGCTGCCGGTTTCAACAGGCCCCCCATTCCCCGGTTCGGGGATACCAGCCCATGTCAGCGCCCCCATCATCCCCGGCCCCGTCGTTCAAACCGCGGCAGCATGGCGGAAAAATCGCGCCCCCGCCCGCCTTCGTTCTCTACAAAGCTTTCATAAAGTGACGCGGCAAGTTCACCCATCGGCGTGTCGGCATCGGCACTTTGCGCGGCAAGTTGTGACAGCCGCAGATCCTTTAGCATCAATTCCGCCGCGAAACCCGGCTTATAGTCGTTGTCGGCAGGCGATACCGGCCCCACGCCCGGCGCCGGGCAATAGGTGTTCATGCTCCACGAAGACCCCGAGGATGTGCTGACCACATCAAACATCTTCTCGCGGCTAAGCCCCAATTTGTCTGCCAAAGCAAAGGCTTCGCAGGTGGCAATCATTGTCACGCCAAGGATCATGTTGTTGCAGATCTTGGCCGCTTGTCCGGCCCCCGATCCGCCGCAATGCACTGCTTTGTGCCCCATCACCGCAAACAGCGGTGCCATGGTGGCAAACGCTGCCGCCTCGCCGCCCACCATGAAGGTAAGGCTTCCCGCCGCCGCACCGCCAACCCCGCCCGACACCGGCGCATCCAGCACATCGACACCAAACCCCGCTGCCAGCTCTGCCACAAACCGCGCGCTGTCGACATCCACCGTCGAGCAGTCGCACAACACCGCCCCTTCACCCATCGCTCCGACGATCTCGTTCGCCACGCCGCGCAAAATGGCCCCGTTCGGCAGCATGGTAATCACCACATCCGCCCCCGCCGCCGCCTCTGCCGCCGAGGCAACACCCATCACCCCTTCAGGCATCTTCGCCGCCAGATCAAACCCCTTTACCTGATGCCCGGCGCGCACCAGATTTGCAGCCATCGGGCCGCCCATATTGCCCAAGCCGATGAATCCGATCTGCATGCCCTACTCCTCAAACGTCATTGCATTTTCACCCAGCGGTGCCAGCATCGCGCGCACCGCCGCCATCGGCACGGTGCCCATTTCATAGCGCCATCGCGGTTTGCGGTCCTTGTCGATGATCGCCGCGCGTATCCCTTCGATGAAATCCGATTGCTCCTGTGCGCGAAAGGTATAGCGGTATTCCAATTCTAACGCCCGGTGCAGATCAGGGGCTGGCCGCAATAGCGTCTGCATCTCTACTGCCGCCGCTGCGGCCAAGGGAGATACCCGCCGCAAAGCCGCCTGCGTCTCGCGCGCAAACTCGGTATCCAATGTGTCTAAGTATTCTGCAATACTACCAATATCTTGCAAGCCAAAGCTCGCGTCGATTTGCCGCTGCAAACCCTCCAGCCGACCCGGCACCGGCACCCGCGCAAACGGTTCGATCGCTGCCACAGATCCGGTTTTCACCAATGCTGCCACCAATTCCGGCCACGCGGCCTGCGGCACAAACTTATCGGCAAACCCGGCGTAAATCGCATCCGCCGGGCCCATCCGCGCCCCCGTAACCCCCAGATACGCCCCCAGATATCCCGGTGCCTTGGCCAACAGATACGATCCGCCCACGTCCGGCACCAAGCCGATCCCGCATTCCGGCATCGCAATCTGCGAGGTCTCGCCGACGATGCGGTGGCTGGCATGACAGCCCACCCCAACACCGCCTCCCATGGTAAAACCCTGCATCAGGCTGACCACCGGCTTGGGATAGGCCGCAATACTGGCGTTCATGCGGTATTCATCGCGCCAGAACTGTTGGCCGTGGCTGAAATCTCCGGCCCGCGCTTCGGCATAAAGTTGGGCAATATCGCCGCCGGCGCAAAATGCCCGGTCGCCCACCGCGTCTATCAACACCAGCGCCACCAAGGGGTCGGTGCGCCATGCCCGCAACGCCGCCGCAAGCGCCAGACACATCGGATAACTTAGCGCATTCAGCGCCTCTGGTCGGTTCAGCGTCAGCCGCCCGACCCGCCCTTCTACCCGGATCAACAGATCATCCATGGTGTTTGCCCAGATCCCGCGCGATGATTACCCGCATGATCTCATTGGTGCCTTCCAATATCTGATGCACCCGCAGATCACGCACGATCTTTTCAATCCCGTAATCCGCCAGATAGCCATAGCCGCCGTGCAATTGCAGGCAATCATTGGCCACAGCAAAGGCCGCATCAGTGACGTAAAGCTTTGCCATCGCACAGAACTTTGCCGCATCGGTGGCGCCCTGATCCAGCTTCCACGCAGCTTGCCGTAAGAACACCCGCGCGGTCTGCAGCTTCACTTCCATATCAGCCAGCCGGAATTGCAGCGCCTGAAACTGATCCAGCCGCTGACCAAAGGCCTGCCGTTGCGCCATATAGCCTTGGGTCGCGGTAAAGGCCGCCTGTGCCGCCCCCAAGGCGCAGGCCGCAATGTTCAACCGCCCGCCATCCAGACCCGCCATGGCGTAGCTAAATCCACGGCCCGCGTGCCCGATCAGATTGGCCTCAGGCACCCAGCAATCGTCGAAGTGCACCGCTCGCGTCGGTTGCGCGCGCCAGCCCATCTTGTCTTCCAAACCGCCAAACGACAGCCCCGGCGTGCCCGCCTCGACAATCAGGGCCGATATGCCCTTTGGTCCGTCATCCCCGGTGCGGCACATCACGATATAGGCGTCGGAATAGCCGCCACCGGAAATAAACGCCTTGGCGCCGCTTAGCGCGAAACCGCCGTCGCGGGGCAGGGCGCGGGTCTTCAGCGCCGCCGCATCAGACCCCGATCCCGGTTCGGTCAGGCAATAGGAAAACACCGTGTCCATCCGGCAAAGTCGCGGCAGCCAGCGCGCTTTCATCTCGGAACTGCCATAGCGGTCGATCATGCCGCCGCACATGTTGTGAATCGACAAGAACGCCGCAACTGCCGGGCAAGCCATCGACAGCGCCTCGAATATCAGCGTCGCATCCAGCCGCGAAAGCCCCGAACCGCCGTGGTCTTCGCTGACATAGATACCACCTAAGCCCAGATCTGCCACCGTTTGCCACAACGCCTTTGGCATGGTGCCCTCGGCCTCCCATGTGCGGGCAAAGGGGGCGACGTGTTGCTGGCCAAAGGCATGGGCCATGTCGAAAAACGCCTGCTGTTCGCTGCTCAGAGAAAAATCCATCGCCGCCCCCGGTCTGCCTACGCAACTGCAAGGGTATCCCTGTCAAGTTCAGCCGCAATCCCCATATGCGCCGCGCATCAAAAAAGGGCGCCCGTTTGATTGGGCGCCCCGATTTTCGTGTGATCCGCAGACCTTATTCCATCGGTTTAAAGTTCAGCGACGCGCCTTCCTTGATCCCGCTTGGCCAGCGCGCGGTGATGGTCTTGGTGCGGGTGTAGAACCGGAAGCTGTCCGGCCCATGCTGGTTCAAATCGCCAAACCCCGATTTTTTCCAGCCGCCAAAGGTGTGATACGCCAGCGGCACCGGGATCGGCACGTTGATCCCGATCATGCCGATGTTGATGCGGTTGGCAAAATCGCGCGCCGTATCGCCATCGCGGGTGAAAATCGCCGTGCCGTTGCCGTATTCGTGGTCCATCGCATAGCCAATGGCCTCTTCATAGGTCTCGGCCCGCACGCAACTCAGCACTGGCCCGAAAATCTCTTTGCGGTAGATGTCCATATCCGTGGTCACATGGTCAAACAGGTGCGGCCCGACAAAGAACCCGTCCTCATAGCCTTGCAGGCTAAAACCCCGGCCATCGACCACCAATTTGGCCCCCTGATCCACACCCGATTGCACCAGCTTCAGAATATTCGCCTTGGCCGCCGCCGTTACCACCGGGCCGTAATCCACGTCATTGCCCGAGGTATAGGGCCCAACCTTCAGCTTCTCGATCCGTGGAATAAGCTTTGCGATCAACGCATCTGCCGTCGCTTTCCCCACCGGAACCGCCACCGAGATCGCCATGCAACGCTCGCCCGCCGCCCCATAACCCGCGCCCACCAACGCATCCGCCGCCAAATCAAGATCGGCGTCCGGCATGATGATCATGTGGTTTTTCGCACCGCCAAAACACTGCACCCGCTTGCCGTTCGAACAGCCGCGCCCATAGATATATTCCGCAATCGGCGTCGATCCCACAAAGCCGATCGCCGCTACCGTCGGGTTGTCCAGAATCGCATCCACCGATTCCTTATCGCCGTTCACCACCTGCAACACGCCATCCGGCAGCCCGGCTTCCTGCATCAACTCCGCCAGCATCAGCGGCACCGACGGGTCGCGCT
>JBAVTI010000012.1:0-1539 GCA_049696055.1 Paracoccaceae bacterium
TGGTCGAGATCGTGATCGATCCGGCCAAGCTTTCGTCCTATGGCCTGCGCCCTGATACCATGATTGCCGGCTTTAACGCCAATAACCGCCTGATTGCCGCCGGCTCGATGGAAGGTGCGGAAGGCCGTTATGCCATCAAAGTGCCGTCGCTGATTGAAACCGTGCAAGACCTTGCCGATTTGCCTGTCGTCGCCAACGGCAATGCGATTGTCCGCGTCCGCGATCTGGCCGAAATACGCCCGACGATGAAAGACCCGCAAACCGTCACCCGGCTGGATGGCAAAGCCGCCGTGGCGATCGAGGTTTCAAAACGCATCGGTGCCAATCTGATCGAGACGGTTGATCAGGTGAAACTGGTGACCGATACCCTGCAAAAGCAGATGCCCGAAGGCATTGTGGTATCGTTCAGCCAAGACAAATCCACCACCATCCGCCAACTGCTCAGCGATCTGCAAAACTCGGTGCTGACGGCGGTGGTTCTGGTGTTCATCGTCATCCTTTACGCGCTGTCGGTGCGGTCATCCATCCTGATCGGCCTTGCGATCCCCGCCTCGTTTCTGATGGGCATTCTGGGGCTGCAAATGGCGGGGCTGACCGTCAACCTTGTGGTCTTGTTCAGCCTGATCCTGGCGGTGGGGATGTTGGTCGATGATGCGATCATCGTCACCGAATACGCCGAGCGGCGCATCGGCGAAGGCATGGATAAACGGCTTGCCTTTGCCGAAGCATCGCACCGAATGGCGGGCCCGGTCATCGCCTCGACCCTGACCCGGATTGCCGCATTTTCGCCACTATTGTTCTGGCCCGGCATCGTCGGCGAATTCATGAAATACATGCCGATCACCCTGATTGCCACGCTGTCGGCCTCGATGGTCTATGCGCTGATCTTCGTGCCAACACTGGGCTCGATCATCGCCAAACCCTTCAAGAACCCACCGCAACATAAGGATGGCGCCTATATGTGGGTGGTCGGCCGCGCGATCCGTCACCCCGTTATCGTGCTGTTATTGGCGCTTGGAACCTTGGTGGCCGTGCCCTACACCTATGGAAAAATCGGCAAGGGTGTCGAGTTTTTCCCCAATGTCGAACCCGACTACGGCCTGCTTTACGTCAAGGCGCGCGGCAACCTGTCGATCATGGAAAAAGACGCGCTGGTGCGTCAGGCCGAGACGCGCATTCTGGGCTGGCCGGGTTTGAAAACCGTCTACACCCGCGTAGGCTCCGGCGGTGGTGCCGGAAATGAGGCCCCCGCCGACGTGATTGGCACCATCCAGTATGAATTCGTCGATTGGCGGATGCGCAAGAACGCCAATGCCATTCTCTCTGATCTGCGGGTGGCAATGCAGGGCATTCCCGGCGTGGATATCGAGGTTTCGGTGCCCGCCGCAGGCCCGCCAACCGGCAAGGCCATCCAGGTCCGGCTTTCGGCCGAAGATCCGGTCGGCCTGAACGACGCTGCCCGCCAACTCGCTGAAAAGCTTGCCCTGATATCGGATGTGATTGATATCGCCAACGGTCTGCCGCTGCCCGGCATTGATT
>JBAVTI010000013.1:0-3751 GCA_049696055.1 Paracoccaceae bacterium
TCGCCCCAGCGTTTTCTGCGTGTCTGCACGCTTGTCTGTCTTGGCCTGATGGCCCCGGTTTCCGCCCAAGCCGAAGGCAAATCCATCATTGTGCTGGATGCGTCGGGCTCGATGTGGGGGCAGATTGACGGTCGGGCCA
Source organism: Paracoccaceae bacterium (assembly GCA_049696055.1). Classification (GTDB taxonomy): domain Bacteria; phylum Pseudomonadota; class Alphaproteobacteria; order Rhodobacterales; family Rhodobacteraceae; genus JBAVTI01. The sequence goes on from JBAVTI010000013.1 coordinate 140, forward strand.
AACTTGAGATCGCGCGCGAAGCTTTGGCAGGCGTTTTGGCGGGGGTGCCTGCGGAAACCGAACTGGGGTTGATGGCCTATGGCCACCGCAGCAAGGGCGACTGCGGCGATATCGAGCTGATGGTGGCCCCGGCGGCGGGCACGGCGGCGGCGATCATGGATGCGGCCAATGCCCTGAAATTCCTTGGCAAAACCCCGCTAACCGAGGCTGTGCGCCGGGCGGCGGCGGAACTGCGGTCAACCGAAGCAAAGGCCACGGTGATCTTGATCACCGATGGCATTGAGACCTGCGAGGCCGATCCTTGTGCACTTGGCACCGAACTGGAAGCCTCGGGCGTGGATTTTACAGCCCATGTGGTGGGATTTGGCCTGACGGCGGATGAGGGCAAAACCGTGGCCTGTCTAGCCGAAAATACCGGGGGGAAATACCTTGAGGCCAAGGATGCAGGGTCACTGGTTGAGGCACTGAAGACCGCCGTCGTGGTAGAGCCGCAACCGGCACCAGAACCTGAACCCGCGCCAGAGCCAGAGCCGGCGGTGCTGGAGGTTAACTTTGCCCCCGTCGCCCTGTTGGCCCCCGGTGTGCCGAAGCCCGAGGATACCACCGACGCAGTCTGGGAAATTCACCAGATCGCGCCAGACGGCACTACCGGCGACAGGATCACCACGGAATATAATGATTATAAAGGCTTCATCGAACCTGGCACTTATCGTCTGGTGGCCCATCTTGGCACCGTCAATACCGAGCAAGACATTACCCTGACTGCAGACAGCCTGACCGCCCCCGAAGTGGTATTCAACGCCGCCCGCGTGATCCTGCATCCAAAAGTGGCAGCAGAGGCTGCGGTGGACGAAGGGGCTGCGCTGAATTTCAGGCATGCCGATGATGTGAACACCACTTCCTACGGCACGAGCCGGATCTATCTGCCTGCAGGCGACACCACGCTGACCGCAACCATCGGTCTGGCCGAGATTACCGAGACCCTGTCGTTGGCCGCCGGAGACCTGTTGGAACGTGACGTGATCATTGGCGCCGGTCTTGCGGTGATTGACGGGTTTTATGTCGAGGGCATGGTGATGGAGGGCAATGCCCATGCGGTAGAGATTTTCGCAGCCAAAAAGGCGATGGATGGCAGCCGCGCCCACCTTGCCACCAGCTATGGCGCGGCGCAGCAGTTCAATCTGGCGCCCGGCGACTATGTTGCCATGGTGACACTGGGGGCGGCCAAGGCCGAAAGCCCGTTTAGCGTGAAAATCAATGAACGGGTGGATGTGGCAGTGGTTCTGAACGCCGGGGTTCTGGCGGTTTCGGCCCCCGGTGCCAGCTCTATCGAAGTGTTTGATGCCAAAAAGGATATCAATGGCAACCAGATGTCGCGGTCTTTCGACTATGCCGAAAGCATCAATCTGACCGCGCCCGCAGGAGAGTATATTGTAAAAGCCAAACGCGGCGAGGTGCTAAGCGAGGCCCCGGCCACCGTCAAGGCAGGCGAGCGCACCGAGATTTCCGTGCCATAACCGCGCTGCCAGCCGCGCCAAACCTGCTTGACGGCGGCGCGCGGCTGGCTTACCTGAGGCACGATGCGGGTGTAGCTCAATGGCAGAGCAGCAGCTTCCCAAGCTGAATACGAGGGTTCGATTCCCTTCACCCGCTCCAATCCCCTTCCCTTGCAGCATGGATCCCGCTAGGTCAGGGGGGTATTTTTCGCAATGAGGAAGACCCCATGAGCAAAGACATCACCCGCATCGGCATTGGCGCGCGCATGAGCGAAGCGGTTTGCTATAACGGCATCGTTTGGGTGGCGGGCCAGGTCGGCCATCCCGGCGAGTCCGTGGCCGAGCAAACCCGCACCTGTCTGGCCGAAGTCGACCGGATTTTGGCAGAAGCGGGCACTGACAAGACCCGCATCCTGTCGACGCAGATCTGGCTGGCGGATATCTCGACCTTTGCCGAGATGAATGCCGAATGGGATGCTTGGGTGCCCAAAGGCCACACCCCGGCCCGCGCGACCGGCGAGGCCAAGCTTGCGACGCCGGATTACAAGGTGGAAGTGATTGTAACGGCGGCGTTGCGCTAAAACGCAACACGCGACAGTCTGCTCTGGTCTTGGATTGCTTTCAATCTGAACCAGACTGAAAGCAATCCGCGCAACAGCGCACGGGGGGCTGTCTGCCCCCCACAGTCCTTGGGCCAATACCCAAGGACTTCCCCCCGAGGATATTTGCACCAATAAGAAAGCGGTTCAGGTTTTCAGATAGGCCACCAAGGCCTGTGTGGAGCCGTCTTTGTTGGCAGTGGTTTCGCGGCCCTCGAGGATCGGTTGCAGGGCGACAGCGAGTTCTTTGCCAAGCTCTACCCCCCATTGATCAAAGGAATTGATGCCAAGGACCACGCCTTCGACAAAGACGCGGTGTTCGTAAAGTGCGATGATCTGACCAAGGGCAAACGGCGTAAGTTGCGGGTAGGCCAGCGTGGTTGAGGGGCGGTTGCCGGGAAACACGCGGTGGCGGGCCTGACGATCCAGTTCTGCACCGGTAAGGCCTTTTTTGGCCATGATTTCGGTGGCTTGGCCAAGGCTGCGGCCGCGCAGCAGCGCCTCGGACTGGGCAAGGCAATTGGCGACCAGCAGCAGGTGTTGATGCGCCAGATCGGGTTCATGGCCGCGTTTGGCCACCAGAAATTCGCAAGGGATCACGCGGGTGCCTTGATGGATCAGCTGATAGAACGCGTGTTGGCCGTTGGTGCCGGGCTCGCCCCAGACCACCGGGCCGGAATGCATCGGCAGATCGGTGCCATCCATCGCCACGCGCTTGCCGTTCGATTCCATCTCAAGCTGTTGCAGATAGGCCGGAAGCCGCGAGAGGCGTTGATCATAGGGCAGCACGGCGCGGGTGGCATAGCCGCAGATCTGGTTGTGCCAAATGCCGACCAGAGCCAAGAGAACGGCCAGATTTTCTGCATCGGGGGCGGTGCGGAAATGCGCATCCATATCGGCGGCACCGTTCAGGAAATCGGTGAACGCCTTGGGACCAATGGCCAGCATCAGGCTAAGGCCGATCGGCCCCCACAGCGAATAGCGGCCGCCCACCCAATCCTCAAAGCCAAAGACGCAGGCAGCGTCGATGCCGAAAGCGGCGGTTTTATCGGCGGCGGTGGAAACTGCGGCGAATTGGGCGGCGGGGTTTGCCACCCGCGCAGACATCCATGTGCGGGCGGTTTCGGCATTGGTCATCGTCTCGATGGTGGTGAAGGTTTTCGAGGCGACAATGACCAGCGTGGTTTCGGGGTTCAGCCCGCGCAAGGTGTCATGGATATGCGCGCCATCGACGTTCGAGACGAAATGGCAGCGCGGCCCATCGTGAAACGGTGCCAGCGCCAGCACGGCCATTGCGGGGCCAAGATCCGAGCCGCCGATGCCGATATTGACGACATCGGTGATTGCCCCGCCTTGGCCTTTGAAACCACCATCGCGGACGTCGTTGGCAAAGGCCTGCATCCGGGCGTGGGTGACACGGACATCGGGCATTACGTCGCGGCCATCGACGATCACGGGGGTGTCGAGATTGCGCAAAGCGGTGTGCAGAACGGCGCGTCCTTCGGTCTGGTTTATCT
>JBAVTI010000014.1:0-3910 GCA_049696055.1 Paracoccaceae bacterium
CCGCAAATCACCAATGATCCGGGTGGCATCCGCTCGCCGCAAGAGGAACACCTGACCTTTGGCCCCCGTTGGCGGGTGCTGACCCGTGCCGCCCTTGGCACCAACGAAGGCATCGCCGAGCTTAGCCTGCCCGCCGAATTTCGCGCCGATCTGGTGCAAGGCTGGCTCTTGCACCCGGCCCTGCTTGATCTTGCCACCGGTTGGGCGATGGGCCTGATCGACGGCTACCAACCCACCCACCTTTGGGTGCCGGTTTCCTACGCCCACATCCGCGTCTACGCCCCGCTCCCTGCGAAAATCACAAGCTGGGTCCGCAACGCCGGCGACAACCGCGCCGATGGCCCGATGGCCACTTTCGACATCACATTGGCCGCTGCAAACGGCACCATCTGCATGGAAATCGAAGGCTTCACCCTCCACAAACTCACTGGCGCGCTGGCCCAAAATACCCTCGACCCGCGCGAATTGGAGTTTGATGATACCGAAGGCTCTACAAAACCCACTTCGCCCGCCGAAGACCGCCTGCTGCATACCCTCAGCCAAGGCATCCTGCCCACCGAGGGTGCCGACGCCTTCCGCCGCGCCATCGCCACCGGCCAGCCACAGATCATCGTCTCGTCTCTCGATCTGCCCAGCCTGATCGCCCAAGCCAATGCAACCGAGGCCGCACGCCCCGAGGGCCAGACCTTCGCCCGCCCTGACCTTGATACCGCCTATGTCGAACCGCGCAATGATATCGAACGCACCCTGACCGGGTTCTGGCAAGATCTGCTGGGCGTCGGTCAGGTCGGTGTGGAAGACGACTTTTTCGCCCTTGGTGGCCATTCCCTGATCGCCGTGCGCCTGTTTGCGATGGTCAAAAAGGCCTACCGCGTCGATTTCCCGATCTCGATCCTGTTCGAGGCCCCGACCATTGCCCGCTGTGCCGCGATGATCGAAGACCGCATCGGGCCGCAAGACGCCGATGCCCCCGCCAAACCCGCCACAACCACCCGTCGTTTCACCCACCTTGTCGCCATGCACGAACGCGAAGGCGGGCCAAAAGCACCGTTCTTCCTTGTCGCGGGCATGTTCGGCAACGTCCTGAACCTGCGCCATCTTGCCCAACTTATCGGCGGTGATCGCCCGTTCTATGGCTTGCAAGCCCGCGGGCTTTACGGCGACGCGCCGCCCCACACCACCCTGCCACAAGCCGCCGCTGATTACATAACCGAGCTGCGCCAAATCCAACCGCAAGGCCCCTATCTGCTCGGCGGTTTTTCGGGCGGCGGCCTTACCGCATGGGAAATGGCCCGTCAGTTGGAAGAAGCCGGTGATACCGTGTCGCTGCTGGTCTTGCTCGATACCCCGCTGCCGCTGCGCCCGCCGCTTTCCAGGCTCGACAAAGCCATCATCAAACTGGCCGAACTGCGCAGCCAAGGCCCGTCTTACCTCACGCATTGGGCGCGCAATCGCTGGGCGTGGGAAATGCAAAAGCGCAACCCGAACCAAACGCCGCAAGCCACCGGTGCCTTCCACAATGCCGCGATCGAGGCCGCCTTCCGCGCCGCTCTGCCGATCTACGCCCTTCCTTTGCGCAAGGGGGCGACCGCGCTGTTCCGCCCGCCGCTTAATCGCAAATGGCAGGTCTCCAATGGCCACTGGGTCAGTGCCGCCAAGGAATATGTGTTCCAAGACAACGACCTGACTCGCTTTGCCCCGGCGTTGCAAGTGATCGAAGTGCCCGGTGACCATGACAGTATGGTGCTGGAACCCAACGTCCGCGTCATGGCACAACATCTGAAATCCGTCATCGCCGCCGCCGAATCCGAACGTGCCTCCACCGCCGCCGCGACCGCTTTGCCCGACGCACAGCCGCTTCCCACGGCGGCGGAATAGCACCATGGCCCCCACTCTGCTTACCGTCATTCTAAACTGGCGCACGCCCGACATGACCCTGCAAGCCACGCAGGCCGCCCGCCGCGAAATGGCGGGCATCACCGGTGCCATTACCATCGTTGATAACGATAGCGGCGATGGCTCTTTTGAAACCCTGTCGGCCGAAATTGTCAAACGCGGTTGGAACCACGCCAAACCATTGGTCCGCGTGCTGCAATCGGGTCATAACGGCGGCTTTGGCGCGGGCAACAATTGCGGTATCCGCGCGGGCCTGCCGGACGGCAGCCGCCCCGATTATGTCTACATCCTGAACTCTGACGCCTTCCCCGATCCGGGTGCGATACACGCCTTGCTCACCCACCTTGAAACCCACCCCGACACCGGTTTCGCGGGCAGCTTTATCCACGGCGACGATGGCGCACCGCACCGCACCGCCTTCCGGTTCCCCTCGATCGCGTCGGAACTTGAAGGTGCCGCACGCTTTGGCCCGATCAGCCGCTTGCTCAAAAACCGCATCGTCGCCCAGCCGATTCCCGACGCCACCACCCGGGTCGATTGGCTTGCCGGCGCCAGCCTGATGATGCGCCAATCGGTGCTCGATCAAATCGGCCTGTTTGACGAAACCTTCTTTCTTTATTTTGAGGAAACCGATCTTAGCCGCCGTGCCGCCCACGCCGGATGGCCTACCGATTACGTCGTCGAAAGCCGCGTCACTCACATCGGCTCGGTTTCGACCGGCATGAAAACATGGGGCCGGATGCCCGCCTATTGGTTTGACAGCCGCCGCCACTATTTTCGCAAAAATCACGGGCGCGGCTATGCTTTTGCCGCATTGCTGGCGCATGTGGCAGGGGGCCTTTTGTGGCGCGCAAGGCTTTTGGTGCAACGTAAAGACCGGGGCGATCCGCCGCATTTCCTGCGCGATCTGATCAGTCATGCTATGCGGCGCGCGCAACACCAACCATCGGGGCCAAAATCCCCGGCAAACAAGACACCACGCCCCGCTGAATAGGGGCAATACCGCCGAATTTGGCGGGCAGGAGCGTTAGATGAACCCGTTTTCCAGTATCGTCGTCGGCAATGAATCGCTGGCCATTCAGTGTGGCGAAGTGCTGCTGTCGCGTGGCCACACCATCGCCGCCTTGGTCACCCGCAACGCCGATGTGCGTGCTTGGGGCATCGCCAAAGGTCTGCGGGTCGAGGCGCAGGATGCGGGCCTTGCCGATCGTCTGGCCGGAACGCAGGTTGATTGGCTGTTCTCCATCGCCAACCTGCACCTTATTCCCGATCCCATCCTGACCCTTGCCACCAAGGGTGCCGTAAACTTTCACGACGGCCCGCTACCCCGCTACGCTGGCCTGAATGCCCCTGTTTGGGCCATTCTGAACGGCGAGAAACAACATGGCATCACCTGGCACCTGATCACCGCAGGCATCGACCAAGGCGATATTCTCGATCAACGCCTGTTCGATATCTCCCCCGCCGATACCGCCCTCACCCTGAACACCAAGTGCTTTGAGGCCGCCATCGACAGCTTCCCCACCCTCGTCGCGTCCCTGGAATCCGGCACCCCCACGCGCCGCCCCCAAGACCTGCGCCTGCGCACCCTTTATGCCCGCGCCGACCGCCCCGCCGCCGCTGGCCGCATAGATTTCACCCAATCCCCCGCACAAATCTGCGCCCTCGTCCGTGCGCTCGATCACGGCAGCTATTTTAACCCGCTTACCTGCGCCAAGATCTTTACCGGCGACCGCGTTCTGCTTGTCGGCAGCGCCACACCCGCCGATGGCCAAGCCGCCCCCGGCACCGTTCTCGCGGCAACCGAAGATGCCCTCACCATCGCCTGCACCACGGGCGCTGTGCGCCTGTCCGGCCTGACGTGCCAACGCGGCACCCCGGTTTGCCCCAAATCGCTTGCCCTTTCCCTCCTTCCCCTCGTCACTGCACCTGACGCCGACGTGTGGGCCAAAGCCCTCGCCGCCGCCGCCCCTGCCGAAGCTACTTACCGCCGCGCCCTGACCGCACTAGACCC
>JBAVTI010000015.1:0-2790 GCA_049696055.1 Paracoccaceae bacterium
GGCCTTAGCCACATGTGCATGACCTATGCGCTGAAATTCGCCCCCGCCAGCACGCTTGCGCCGCTGCACTATCTGGAGATCATCGTTGCGGTCGGCCTTGGCTATCTGGTGTTCAGCGATTTCCCCAATGCGCTGACATGGGTAGGCATTGGGGTAATCGTGGCCTCGGGGCTATACGTCATTCACCGCGAGCGGGTGGTGGCACAACGCGGCCGCGTGGTGCCGACCGCACTAGAGGAAACCCCCGTGCTGTAAGGGCTGCGTCCAGACGGGCGCGCGGCAGCATCACCAACATGCCGGGTCCGTCAAAGCGCAGCACCACATCGGGTGCCGATACCGCGTTCGAGGTGCCAATCACCCCGCCCGGTGCAAACCTCAAACCGGCGATGGGCCAGCGCAGCCCCTGACTTTGCCCGGTCACCGCCGCCATTGGAAACAGCGACAGCCGATCCCCCAACTGCAGCCGCAACCGCAATTCGGCAGGGGCGTGAAACACCACGTCCTGCGCGCCAATGGCAATGCAAACCCGGTCAGGATGGCGCACCAGCGCGTTCAGCACCGCCAACTCGTGGTCCAGCCGCCCGCCCAGCACGCCCAGCGCCAACACAAACGGTGCCGCAATCGCGCTTAGCGCCTTTTCGAAATCGGTTGTTTCCTGTTCGGCAATTGCAAACAGCCGCTCTTGCCCCAAAACCGCGCGGCCCGCAGCCGACAGCGAATCCATATCGCCGATCACCGCCTCGGGGGTAAACCCCAAGGAAAGCGCTTGATCCGCGCCGCCATCTGCTGCCACCAACCGCGGTGCCCGCTTCAGCGCCGCCACCAGATTGCGGCGCAGCAAAGGGCCGCCTGCCACCAGCGTGACCCCCTCAGAAGATTCGACAATCCCTTGATTCATGCGGATACTGTTCTCAATTAAGGCAAAGTGCCGACCCTTGGGCCATAATCAATCCTTCAAATTACCCCCTTCTGTCCACGGAATTGATCACTATGGCGATCAAACAGGGTCAAGAGTTTGTAAAAAGGCGGGCTTCCGATGATCGGAGCGAGTAAAATCCTCACGGTGTCCTATGGCACCTTCTCCTGCACGTTGGAGGGCTTTGACGAGCCGTTCAACACGATGAAGGCTATTGCGGAGTATTTCCGCGATTTGGCCGCCGAGGATAGATATTTCGGTGCCGAGCCCCCCACCCCAGATGCCGCGATGCTGCACAAGATTGCAGAACGCGAAATCCAACGCCGAGTCGAGGCGAAAATTCAGGACAATGGCGTGATACTGCGGGCAGGCGATGTGGTCGAAGGTGCCGCCCCGCTGTTGCCCCATGCTACCCGCGCCGAATTGGCAGGCTCTACTGCACCTGCCAATCTGCCCCCGGTCGCCAATGTGCCGCCTGCCGTGGTGCCGCCAGCACAGCCAATCGTTGCCGCAGCCCCGCCCGCAGCCCCAGTCGCTGCCCCAGTCGCGGCCCCAGTCGCCGACCCTGCCGTATCGGAAAGTGTCGCGGCAAAACTGATGCGCATTCGCACCGCGGTATCCCAGGCCCAGACTGCCGCCGCCGCTGCCGCCGCCGCCGCCCCTGTGGCCGAGGCTTCGGATTATTCCGAAGACCAACATGCCGACTTTGAACCATCAGGCGACGCTGTCGAACCGCTTGGTGCATTTATTGATGGCGATTTCACCGACGAAACCCCCGTCGAAACTGCAGCTGACACCAACATCGCCGCCGAAATCGCGGCCGAGATTGATGACACGCTGCCCGAAGCCGATGACGACCAATTCGGCTCGTTGATCGCCGCCGAGGACGCGCTGCCCGAAAGCTTTGCCGCGTCAGATCTTGCCCCCGAAGGTTCCGAACATCCCTCGCTGATCGCCAATGCCGATGATTTCGCGATCATTGATCTGGATGACGATCTGATCTGGGAAGACGAAGATTTGGGCGAGCCTGTCCAGACCGCCACCGAAGCACTGGCCGCAGCAACGGGCGATGACACCATTTTGGCCAACCTTGCCGGAATGTCGTTGACCGAAAGTCAGGCGGTTGCCGAAGATCTTGCTGCCCCCGATGCATTTGCCGAAGACATGATCTTCGAAGAAGCGCTTGCTGACGATCTGGCAGACGACGAAGGCGATGACGATAGCGCCGACCTTGCGGCCCTTGATGCCGCCTTGGCGCCGGACGACTCTGCAGACTTTGACGGCGATGACGAACTGTCGGGGTTGATCGCCGCGATGGATACGCCTGTTTCCGCCTCTGAAGACCACCCGCCGTTGGCCGATCTGGCCGACACGCTGGAAGACGATTTCGAAGATGATTTCGAAGACGAGCTTTCGGCGGCACTTGAAACAGAGATCTTCCCCGAAGCCTCTGCCGATCTTGCAGCAGAAATCACGGATCAGGATTTGGCCGCGAACCCGGTAACCGCCGAAGATTGGCTGGCCGAGGATTTGATCGCTCAGGATGATGACCAAGCCTTGGCTTCAACAGCAACCGAAGCCACTGTTGCCGCCCATGAAACAGCCGCTCCGTCTGAAAAAGCCCAGCGCGCCCGCGCTCGGGTGATCAAAATCCGGCGGGCCGACCCTTCGGTCAACGCAGCAATTACCGCCGCCCTGGAATCGCAGGACACACCGGACGCACTGCAGGACGCCGTTGCCGAAGCCACCGACGACGCCTTGTCGGCCGAAGCCGAAGCCGATCTGATGCGCGAACTGGCCGAAGTCGAGGCAGAAGTGCCGCCAAATCAGCGCCCGGTCACGCCAACCCGTCCGGTAGCCGGCGACGCCCGCCG
>JBAVTI010000016.1:0-3423 GCA_049696055.1 Paracoccaceae bacterium
AGCTTTTCGGGGGTGATCTCACCGGGGCAGCGGATCGCAAGGCCGGGGCCGGGAAACGGGTGGCGGCCAATGAAGGACGGCGGCAGGCCAAGCTCGCGGCCAAGGGCGCGGACCTCATCCTTGAACAACTCGCGCAACGGCTCGACCAGTTTCAGGCCCATCTTTTCAGGCAGGCCGCCGACATTGTGGTGCGATTTGATGGTGACGCTTGGCCCGCCCGAAAAGCTGACCGATTCGATGACATCGGGGTAAAGCGTGCCTTGGGCCAGAAATTTCGCGCCGCCCACGGCATGCGCGTGTTTCTGGAACACGTCGATGAACAACCGACCAATGGTTTTGCGTTTCACCTCGGGATCAGAGACGCCTTCGAGGGCACCAAGAAACAGCGCGGATTCGTCGGCGTGGATCAGCGGAATGTGGTAATGATCGCGGAACATGGTCAGCACCTGATCCGCCTCGCCCAGACGCAGCAGGCCGTGATCGACGAACACGCAAGTCAGCTGATCACCGATCGCCTCATGGATCAGCACAGCGGCCACGGACGAATCGACGCCGCCCGACAGACCGCAGATTACCTTGGCATCGCCGACTTGAGCGCGGATTTTGGCAATGGCGTCATCGCGGTAGGCGTCCATCGTCCAATCGCCCTTGAAGCCGGCTATTTTGACGAAATTCGCATAGAGTTGCGCGCCCCTGGGGGTGTGATGCACCTCGGGGTGAAACTGCACGGCGTAGAACTGCCGCGATGGATCAGCGGTGATGGCAAAGGGCGCGTTGGGCGAGGTGCCATAGACCTTGAAGCCGGGGGCAAGTTTCGAGACGTGGTCACCATGGCTCATCCACACCTGTTCGCGGGATTCGGTAAACCAGCCGTCGAGCAGGGGAAGGGTTTCGGTCGTGGGGGTGACGAAAGCACGGCCAAATTCGGCGGTGCCGTGGCCGCGTTCAACCTTGCCGCCAAGGACGTGCATCATCACCTGTTGGCCGTAGCAAATGCCAAGCACCGGAACGCCGTGGGTGAACACGGTTTTCGGCGGCATCGGCGCACCATCGGCGAACACCGAGGACGGGCCGCCCGAAAGGATGATCGCCTTGGGGGCGAACGCTTTCAGGAAGGCGTCATCCACTTTGTTGAAGGGATGGATTTCGCAGTAAACCCGCAGCTCGCGCAGGCGACGCGCGATAAGCTGAGTGACTTGGCTGCCGAAGTCGATGATGAGAAGGCGATCATGCTGGGTCATGGGTGCAGCGCATAGGCTTTGAGGGGGAAAATCGCAAGGGGGATGGCGGCAAAAAGGGGGGCTTTCTGCCCCCCACGCCCGCGATTTCATCGCAGCCTTCCCCCGAGGATATTTTTGCCAATGGGAAAGCGCAAAGAGTCGCTGTTGATTGTTGGCGATGTCGCTTTTGGCGGTCATCCGCCGCTTTGGGGGGGCGGGCTGGGGGTGAAAGGCGGCATAAGGTTGGCAAATCAGGTGCCGCTTGCGGCGCAATCCGGAGGGTTTGGCGATGAGCGATGTGGCAGAAGAACAGGTTGGACGCAGGGCACGCGGGGGCGGCGGTGCGTCGCGGCGGGCAGAGCGGACGGCCGTCAGCTTTGACACCGCCAGGTTCATCTCGCGCAATATCCCGAACTTTGAGATTTTGAACGAAGAAGCCTTGGCGATTATCGAATGGAATGCCGATACCGTTCTGGAAGAGATCGGGGTGAATTTCCTGGAGAATCCTGCGGCTTTGGCGCTTTGGCGGGCGGCGGGTGCCGATGTGAAGGGCGAGCGGGTGCGGATACCGCGCGGATTAGCACGCAAACTGTGTGGCACGGCGCCGTCGCAGTTTACCCAATATGCGCGCAATCCGGCGCGGAATGTCGATATTGGCGGGCGCAATCTGGTGTTGGCACCGGTATATGGCCCGCCCTTTGTGCGTGATCAGGCGGGCGGACGGCGCTATGCGACGTTGAACGATTTTCAGAATTTCGTGAAGCTGGGCTACATGTCGAAGTGGCTGCACCATTCGGGTGGGACGGTGTGCGAGCCTACGGATATTCCGGTGAACAAGCGGCATCTGGACATGTTGCTGGCGCATATGACGCTGAGCGATAAGCCCTATATGGGGTCGGTTACCGAGCCAAGCCGGGCGATGGATTCGGTCGAAATGTCGAAGATCCTGTTCGGGTCGGATTTCGTTGATCAGAACGTGGTGATGACCAGTCTGATCAACATCAACAGCCCGATGTCGTTTGATTCGACCATGATGAACGCGTTGGAGGTTTATGCGCGGGCAGGGCAGGCGGCGATTATCAGCCCGTTTATCGTGGGGGGCGCGATGGCGCCGGTGACGGTGGCGGGGACGTTGACCCAAGTGTTGGCCGAAGTGCTGGCGGGGGTGGCCTATAGTCAATTGGTGCGGCCAGGTGCGCCGGTGATTTTCGGGGCGTTTGTGACGTCGATTGATATGAACAGCGGTGCGCCGACCTTTGGGACGCCGGAAGCGGCGCATATTACCTATGGGGCGGGGCAGTTGGCGCGGCGGTTGAACCTGCCGTATCGGTCTGGCGGGTCGTTCTGCGGGTCGAAATTGCCAGATGCGCAGGCGGCGTATGAGACGGCGAACAGTCTGAACATGGCGCTGCTGGCGGGGGTGAATTTCATGCTGCACGCCTGTGGTTGGCTGGAGGGGGGCTTGGTATCCTCGTATGAGAAGTTCGTGATGGACGCCGATCAGCTGGGCACCCTGCACCATTTGGCGCAGGGCGTGGCGGTGGATGTGAACGGCCAAGGCATGGACGCGATCCGCGAAGTGGGCCCCGGCGGGCACTATCTTGGCTGCGAGCATACGCAGGCGAATTTCAAGAGCGCGTTCTGGCGGTCTGATCTGCTGGATTACAAGCCGTTTGAGACCTGGGACGAAGAAGGCGCGCGCGATACCGAAACGCTGGCGGCCATTCGGGTGAAGAAGATGCTGGGCGATTACCAGCAACCCGAGCTGGACATCGCGGTTTCGGATGCATTGCACGACTATGTGGCGCGCAAGAAGGCTGCCGAGCCGGATGCGTTCATTTAAGGTTTCCAGATCGGAACCAATGATTGACCCCGAATGGGAAACAAAGGGGCCGCAGTGATGCGGCCCCTTTTGGCATCAGACGCGGGCGTCGCGGGGCAGCAGACGGGTCTCGGACAACAAGGCGATCAGCACCTCTATATGGCGGCAAAACGAATAACTGGCGTCGCCAGCGCGGCGGGTGGTCTCTAGCCGCTCTTCCTCGGAAAACAGCCGGGGAAGTGAGATTTCGGGCGAAGCGGGGGCATTTGTGTCGATCAAACGCTTTAAATCGCGATCTCGGCGGTAGTCGCTCATGCCAAAGCGTGCCGCACGGATCAGCAGGCGCGGGCGTTTGAGGTCTGCAAGCAGGCTACGGAAATC
>JBAVTI010000017.1:0-6320 GCA_049696055.1 Paracoccaceae bacterium
GGGCGACAACCTGAAGTTCAACGTCGAGCTGATCCAGCCGATCGCGATGGAAGAAAAACTGCGCTTCGCCATCCGTGAAGGCGGCCGCACCGTCGGTGCAGGCGTCGTCTCGAAAATCATCGCTTAAGGCCAAAGCGCGACCGCTATCGCGCTGCAAGTGATCAGGGCCGCCCGTCGTGGCGGCCCTTTTCATTTGGCAAATCCCACCATCGGGGCTGTCCGCTTACCCACGTTGACGACTCGGGTTTTTCCTTGCACTCTGGCGAGATGGAGGTGTCCCATGTGCCAGATTTTCGCCGGCCAGAGCCCAACCCGTTACGAGTATGTGACCCGCAGATTGCGGCTGAACGGGCAAAGCACCAGCATCCGGCTAGAGCGCGCTTTTTGGGGCATTCTGGACCGTATTGCCGACAAAGAAGGGCTTTCGACCCCGGCTTTTCTGTCCAAACTGCATTCCGAGGTGCTGCAAAAACACGGCGAAGCGCCGAATTTTACCTCGCTTCTGCGCTGTGCCTGCACCATTCATCTGGGTGAACTGGATCAGATCGCGCAGCCGCAGGCGCGGTTCGCTGCCGAATAAGGACGAAAAATTCGCTGTAGTAGCAGGTTACTACCAGACCGCGAAATTGGATCATTAATCTTACCAAAACCGCTTGGGCTTTGGGGGGAATATGGCCAAGACGATACATTCGATGATCCGGGTGCTGAACGAGGCGCGATCCGTCGCGTTCTATCAAGCTGCCTTTGGGCTTGGCGTGGCCGAGCGGCTTGATTTTGACAGCTTTACGCTGGTGTACCTCAGCAATGCTGAATCCACCTTCGAGCTTGAACTGACGATCAACAAAGACCGCAGCGAACCCTACGCGCTGGGCGATGGCTATGGCCATTTGGCGGTCAGCGTCGCCGATGTCAGCGCCGAACATGCCCGGCTGACCGCCGCAGGCCTTGCCCCGCGCAAGCTGGTGGATTTTGCCCCTGCGGGAACGGTGATCGCCCGCTTTTTCTTTATCGCAGATCCCGATGGCTACCAGATCGAGGTTTTGCAGCGCGGGGGCCGCTATCTTTAAGCCGAAAATTTGACTGAACAGGGAGGACGACCAATGAACCAACACGCGAAAAAATCGGGGATGACACGGCGACAGCTGTTGTCGCGGGCGACTGCTGTCGGGGCTGCCTTTGTGGTGGGCCCCGGCTTTCTTGCCGGAAAAGATGCTGCCTGGGCCACCGAAACTGTGGCCTTGACGCCCGAAACAATGGCCACCTTGGTGCAGATGGCACGCGATATTTACCCGCATGACCGCATCGCCGACGAGTTCTACGTGATCGCGGTCAAGGGCTACGACACGCCCGAAACCGCCGCCGAAATCGAGGCCGGAATAGCCGGGCTGAATGCCGCAGCCCAAGGCGCAGGCTTTGCAAGCTACTTGGCCGCAGGCTGGGAAAAAGACCGCGTGGCCTTGCTGCGAGGCATCGAGAAAAGCGCGTTTTTCCAAAAGATCCGTGGCGGTCTGGTGACCGGACTTTACAACCAAAAGGCCGTTTGGCCGCTGTTTGGCTACGAAGGCGAAAGCTTTAGCAAAGGCGGCTACATCGCCCGCGGCTTTGACGACATCAACTGGTTGTAAGGAAAGGATCGGATCATGGTTGCGAAATACGAGCTGACCGACGCTTCGGTCGTTGTCATCATCGGCACCGGTGCAGGTGGCGGGGTGTTGGCCAACGAGCTGGCACAAAAAGGCGTCAAGGTTGTCGCCCTCGAGGCGGGTGGTCGCTATCTGCCCGAGGATTTTATCAACGACGAATGGGAAAGTTTTGGCCAGCTTGCATGGCTGGACAAGCGCACCACCAGCGGCGATTGGCGGGTGGCGCATGACTTTTCGGGTCTGCCCGCATGGATCGTCAAGGCGGTGGGCGGCACCACAACCCATTGGGCCGGTGCCTCATTGCGGATACAAGATCATGAATGGAAGGCACTGACCAACTATGGTCGCGTCGATGGCGCAAACCTTCTGGATTGGCCGATTGACGGTGCCGAAATGGCACCATGGTATGACAAGGCGGAAACCAAACTGGGGGTAACGCGCACCGGCGACCGCCCCGGCCTGCCCGGCAACAACAACTACAAAGTGCTGGAAAAGGGCGCTTTGGCCTTGGGCTATAAAGAGGTGCATACCGGCCGTATGGCGATTAATTCGCTGGAATATGACGGGCGTAGCGCCTGTCAGCAGACCGGTTTTTGCTTTCAGGGCTGCAAATGGGGGGCCAAATGGTCTGCCGCCTATACCGAAATTCCGGCAGGCGAGGCCACGGGAAATCTCGAAGTGCGCGAACGCTGCCATGCCGCCAAGATCGAGCATGATGCAGACGGCAAGGTGACGGGCGTGGTGTATTTCGATGCCGATGGCAAGGAACAGCGGCAGGCGGCGCGGATTGTCTGTGTTGCGGGCAACACCATTGAAAGCCCGCGTTTGCTGCTTAATTCGGCGTCAGAGATGTTCCCCGATGGCTTGGCAAATTCCTCGGGGCAGGTGGGTCGCAACTATATGCGCCATGTCACCGGATCGGTGTATGGGGTGTTCGACAAGCCGGTGAAAATGTGGCGCGGCACCACCATGGCGGGCATCGTGCAAGACGAAGCCCGGCTTGACCCATCGCGCGGGTTTGTGGGCGGCTACGAGCTTGAAACCCTTAGCCTTGGCATTCCGTTCATGGCGGCTTTCCTTGATCCGGGTGGCTGGGGCCGCGAATTCACAACTGCGCTGGACGCCTATGAAAACATGGCGGGCATGTGGATCGTGGGCGAAGATATGCCGCAGGAAACCAACCGGGTGACGGTGAACAAGGATATCCTTGATCAGTTCGGCCTGCCGACGCCGAATGTGCATTTCACCGATCACCCCAACGATGTGGCGATGCGCAACCATGCCTATCAGCAGGGGATTGCGATTTACGAAGCGGTGGGGGCGACGCGCGCCTTCCCGACGCCGCCCTACCCCTCGACCCACAATCTTGGCACCAATCGGATGTCGGAAAATCCGCGGGATGGTGTGGTGAACAAATGGGGCCAAAGCCACGACATCGCCAATCTGTTCGTGTCCGACGGCAGCCAGTTTACCACCGGGGCTGCGGAAAACCCGACGCTGACCATCGTGGCGCTGGCGATCCGTCAGGCAGATCACATTGCCGCTGAAATGGCCGCTGGCACGATTTGACGCTGGGTTCTGCAACAACCAACACCGCCCGCTTATCTTGCGGGCGGTGTTTTTTCCGACCCGAGGTCGCAGGCTCCCTTGATTTCCCCGTTAAGGTGCCGTAACTGCGGCCTCAGGCACAGGAGTTTAGCTCAGTTGGTAGAGCATCGGTCTCCAAAACCGAGGGTCGTGGGTTCGAGTCCCCCAACTCCTGCCAAATTATCCCTTTGACAGACTGCCCAAAAGGCCCGTCACGCTGGCGTTCATAGCAGCCGCCAGGTTTGGTATGCCGCCACCAGCGATATCAACACACCCACCAGAATCATCAACTGGCGGCTGGGCACCAAACGGGTGACATAACCTGCCAACGGCGCCGCCAGCACGCCCCCCACAATCAGCCCGCCAATCGCCGAAAGGTGGTTGTTCAGATTGTCGGCGTCCTGCCAATGCCCGGTCAGTGCGGCGGTCAGGAATGCCATCGATACCGCCACGGTCAGCAGGAATTCGGCGGTGTTCACCGTGCCGATAACCTCACGCGGGGTTCCGCCCGCTCCGACCAATCCGGTGGTAACAATCGGCCCCCAGCCGCCGCCGCCAATCGCATCCAGCGTGCCGCCAATGGCCCCAAGCGGCACCACAACGGCAGCAGAATGGTGGCCAACGGTCATGGCGCGTCGAAACGCCCGATACAGGATATAGGCGCCCATCAGCGCCAGATACCCCGCAACATAGGGTTTTAGCACTGTCGGATCAAAGCTGGTCAACACATAGGTGCCGACCAATCCGCCCGCGATACCCGCCGGGGCCAACAGGCGAAACAGCCGCCAATTCACGTTCTTGTGCCAGATGTGCGACCCCGACGACGCCGCCGTGGTGAATAATTCAGCGGCATGCACGCTGGCCGAGGCCGTGGCCGGGCTGACCCCAAACGACAGTAATACCGTCGAAGATACCACGCCATAAGCCATGCCCAACGCGCCGTCGATCAACTGGGCCAGAAACCCCACAACGGCAAACAAGGCAAAACTGTCTTCCATGATCTGTTCCTTTCGAGGGGTGATTCTAGATAGCATACTATTCATATAGGATTAGTATGCAATTAGAAAAACCAAACCCCGTTGCTGCCCGCTCGGTGCTACAGCGGCGCTATGGGCTATAGGAAAGAGACGTGCTTGCCACCCACCGCCTCGGCCAGCGAGATACCCTCCAGCAGCAGCGACGTCGTGTCGCGTACCGCCAGCAAGATCGGCCGGATCTCGCAGGTTTCCATCGACTTGCAATCGGGGCAGGGGCGAAAGGCAGTCAGGCTGGCACAGGGGGCCAATGCCAGGGGGCCATCAATACAGCGCAAAATATCGGCAAACGAAATCATCGCGGCAGGCCGGGCAAGCACATAACCGCCCGTCGGACCGCGCTTGGAAATCACCAACCCCCGGGTGCGCAAGGCGGTAAAGATTTGTTCCAGAAATTTGCGCGGAATCCGTTCGTTCTCGGCGATTTCTGCAACCGTCGAAGAGGCGTCTTTGCGCGCGATGTATAACATCGCATGAAGGGCGTAGCGGGCTTTTTGCGATAACATAGCCAAGGCTTACAGCGTTTTGCTTTCCACTTGAACCAACAAACATCACACTTCGCTTCGGTCCTGGGGCGACGTGCTGTGCGTGAAAACGCATTGCACTTGCCAGCCTTGCCCCTGGAAAGATTGTACGTGGCATCTGCCGCGCACTGTGCCATCCAAATGCTGCAGTCCCCCGCAATTGTCGGCCCTACGCGACAACGCCTTCGCTTTGCCCAATTTTCGTCGAAATTGCAGGCTTTCCTTCATCCGTCCTTGGTGGAGGTTTGGGTATGCATCGTCTTTTTCTATTAATTTTTGTGGCCCCGTTCTGGCTGCAGTTCATCTTTGCCGGCGGCTTGGCCTATTTCGGCTATACCTTGCAGGAAACACACGCGGAACGCATCGCGCATCGGGCCGAGCTTTTGCAAGCCGCCCCACCCGCCACCATGGAAATTGCCGCGTTTAACCAGAAATACGCCTCTGACACACCCACCGAGGTTTCGGTGACGGCGCAGATTGCGGTCGAGCATAACACCCGGCTGGTGCGCAAACGCAACTTCATCACCGTCGGCGAAGATGTGCTTTATGTGCTGGTCGATGCCGATGCGCCCGCAGATGAAACCGTAGCGCGGGGCGCGATTGTCGTTGACCCGGATCAGGTCGATGCCCTGGTCGATTGGATGGTCACCAACGCCGCAGGTCTGGGGCAGGGTGGCCCGGTCGTAAAGGTTGACGGGTTGCTTGACTATGGCACCCAGAACTCGATGGTGTCGGATGCCTTGGCAGACCAGGGCATGACCAAAGGGCCGAATTTCTTTTTCGTTGCGCCCTATATCGAAGGTCGCGCCGCAGCATTGGCTGTTAAGCCCGGCGAGGCGATGGACGGCGGTATGCCGGTCTATTACGCGGCGCTGTTCTTTGCGCTGCTTGGTGTGGCCAAGCTTTACTTCAGACGTCGCAATGGCGGGCCCAAGGCCGACAAGACCAAACCGGCGACGATCGGGATGGCAGAGCCAGTCCAGCGCCCGGTTGAACAGCCTGCGATGGAACCGACTACGCATGTCCAACCCACCGCTGCGACCCTTACCCAAACGGGTGCCCATCGTGCTGGTATTGCCGAATATGAAGTGCCCGGACAGGATGGGCAATCGCTTGAAGCCGCCATGCGCGCCCGCGTCGAGGCCGCGATGGCCAATCCCAAGGCCGCCTTCGTGGCCCCTGTCGGAGATGCGGCAATCGCGGCAAGCCTGATTGCCCCGGTTGCCAAGGTCACGCCAAAATCCATGTTCGAACAGGTGTCCTCCATGGGCCCAATGAAATTTGGAATATTGGCTGTGGCAGTTGTCGCGGTGGTTCAACGGCTTTTTCCGCAGCTGATCATGATGGTGTTGCCGTTTGTGTTTCTTGGGCTTTTCTATTTTGTTTTCTACAAAGCGTCGTCCAAATTCAAATCGACTGTCGGCAATGTGGTCGACAGTGTTACCGACAAAATCTTCGCCGATAAGGTAAGTGCCACCGCCACCAAACCCACCCCCACCCCTGCGCCCCTCACCCCGTCGGCAAGCGTGGCC
>JBAVTI010000018.1:0-4335 GCA_049696055.1 Paracoccaceae bacterium
TGGTGGCCAAAGATGGCACGCCAAGCCGGGTTTCGGCGGTGTATCAAGCCCCGGATCGCCAAAGCTTTGTGTTGGCGCTAAAGGATGCGGCCGAGATCTGGGAAGTGGCGACCGACCCCGAGGCGGGGCCTTTTCACGATGGATTTGTGCATAGTTATCAGGCGGATATGGAAGAAAGCCTTGCCGCCGAAAAGGGGTTGTTTGCGCGGCGGCGGATCAGGATTGCGGCACCCTTGGACGATTTCTTTTTCAGCCCGGATTACCGAAACCTGATCGGTACCAACCGCGAGGGCGATAGCGGGGTAGTGGTTAATCTGGATGTCGGACGCGAGATTGCCAGCCTGCCCTTGCCGGGGATGCCGCATCTGGGATCGGGAATTACCTGGATGCGAAACGGGCATCGGGTGATGGCAACGCCGCATTTGAAAGAGGGGGTTTTGTCGGTGATCGACATGGAAGATTGGTCTTTGATCAAGACAATCAAGACCGATGGACCGGGGTTCTTTTTGCGCAGCCACGAGAATAGCCCCTATGTTTGGGCGGATGTGTTCTTTGGCGACAACAAAGGGTCTATTCATATCATCGACAAGCAAAGTCTTGAAATTGTTAGAACTTTGCGGCCTGAACCGGGCAAGACGGTGGCGCATACCGAGTTTACCAAGGACGGAAAATACGCGCTGGTCTCGATCTGGGAAGACGATGGCGCGGTGATCGTGTTTGACGCGGCGACCTTTGAGGAAGTGATGCGGGTGCCAATGAAAAAGCCTGCGGGGAAATACAATGTCTGGAACAAGATCAGCTTTTCCGACGGCACAAGCCATTGAAATGATGCCGGAAAGCAACCATTGGCCGGTGTGGAAACTGTCGCTGTTGCTATACCCGTTTGCGGCGGCGGCAGTGGCGATAAATCTGTTCATGTTGAGCTTGCTGGGACAGTTTGTCGGGTTTACCGCGCTAAGCCCGGTGGTGGCGCTGATTGCCTCGGGGCCGCTTGGGGTGCCCGCGGCATGGGCAGCGGGGCGCTGGGCGCGGCGGTTGATGGACGAAGCCGACGGGGAATAACGGGGTATGGGGCGCGTATGGCATGTGTACATACGTTGTGGCGGTGTTTTCGCGGTAGGGCAGGTGCCTCCGGCGGGGATATTTTTGCCAATGGGAAATGGCAGAGCTAGGCGGGTTTGGTGCTGGCGGTGACGTAGTTTACCGAGAGGTCGCGGGCCGAAAGCGACCAGCGCCAGGCGATCGGGTTGAAAACCATGCCTTTGCGATCAACGGGGGTAAGGCCTGCATTGATGATCAGGGCCTGCAACTCTTCGGGGGTGATGAATTTGTTCCACTCATGGGTGCCACGCGGAAGCCAGCGCATCACCCATTCGGCACCAACGATGGCCATGGCAAAGCTTTTGGCATTGCGGTTCAGGGTGGAACAGATCATCAGGCCGCCGGGTTTGAGCAGAGTTTGGCAGGCGGTGAGATAGGTGAGGGGGTCGGAGACATGCTCGACCACTTCCATGTTCAGCACCACATCGAAACGCTCGCCCGCAGCGGCAAGGTCTTCGGCGGTGGTGTGGCGGTAGTCGATGGTCAGGCCCATTTGTTCGGCATGCAGTTGGGCGACTGGGATGTTGCGGGGGGCGGCGTCGGCACCGACGATGGTGGCACCAAGGCGGGCCATCGGTTCGGAAAGCAAGCCGCCGCCGCAGCCGATGTCAAGAATACGCAGGCCCGCAAAGGGCAGCGGTTTGGTCAGATCACGGTCGAATTCGGCGGCGATCTGGGTGGTGATGTAATCGAGGCGGCAGGGGTTCATTTCGTGCAGCGGTTTGAACTTGCCGTTCGGGTTCCACCATTCGGCGGCCATGGCTTCGAACTTGGCGACTTCGGCCGGGTCGATGGTGGTTGTCATGGCGAACTCCTTGCGGTTTGGACTGTGGCGGCGCACAGTTTGGGCGTTATATAGGACGATCATGGATCAGAGATCAGGCCAAAAGCGCGCAGTTGAATATCTTTATCCGCCGATCGACCCGTTCGATCAGCGGGTGATTGATATGGGACCCGACTTAGGTGGGGGGCATCGGGTGTATGTGGAGCAATGTGGCAACCCAAAGGGCGTGCCGGTTTTGGTGCTGCATGGCGGGCCGGGGGGTGGGTGCAGCCCGGCGATGCGGCGGTATTTCGACCCGGAAGTGTATCGGGTGGTGCTGTTTGATCAACGCGGATGCGGGCGGTCGCGGCCGGTGGCAAGCGTTGTGGCGAATACGACCTGGGATTTGGTCAGCGATATTGAAGCGATCCGGGCCGCGTTGGGGATCGAGCGGTTTGTGGTATTTGGCGGCAGCTGGGGGGCGACGCTGGCGTTGATTTATGCGATCTCGCATCCGGAAGCGGTGGCGCAGTTGGTGTTGCGGGGCGTTTTTTTGGCAACGCAGGATGAGCTGGATTGGTTTTACGGCGGCGGGGCGGGGGCGTTTTTCCCCGACCTGTGGGGGCGGTTTGTCGATGTGGTGCCGCATGAAGAGCGTGGCGATTTGATCGGGGCCTATCATCGGCGGCTGTTTTCGGGGCATCTGCCGGATGAGATGAAGTTTGGCCGCACTTGGGCGAATTGGGAAAATGCGCTGGCCTCGATTGGCAGTGATGGTGTGGTGGGCGAGGGGCCGGGGGAATACTCGCGTACCTTTGCCCGGTTGGAAAACCACTATTTCAAGCACGGGTCGTTTCTGGAATGCGATGGCTGGATTTTGCGGGAACGGGCGCGGATCGAGCATATTCCGGCGGTGATCGTGCAGGGGCGGTACGACATGATTTGCCCGCCGGTTTCGGCGTGGAAGTTGGCGGATGGTTGGGCGCGTTGTGATTTGCGGATGATCGGGATGGCGGGGCATGCGCTGTCGGAGCCGGGGATTTCGGCGGAATTGGTGCGGGTGATGGACCAGCTGCGGGCGACTTGATTTTTTGAAGTGCAAAACCCTGTAGGAGTTGGGCGATGAGCTGGGGAATATTTCTGACGTTTTTGGCGGCGTCGATGGCGGCGGGGGCCACGGGAATGCTGTTCAAGCCCGGCGATTGGTATGAGGGTTTGGCCAAACCGGTATGGGTGCCGAAGAAATGGATGTTTCCGGTGGTTTGGACCTCGCTTTATCTGCTGAGCAGTCTGGCGGCGGCGCGGGTGGCGGGGCTGGCCGGAAACGGGCAGGCGATGGCGTTTTGGGCGATGCAGATCGGGTTCAATACGCTGTGGACGCCGGTGTTTTTCGGGGCGCATCGGATGGGGCTGGCGCTGGGCGTGATGGCGGGGCTTTGGTTGGCGGTGGCGGGGATGCAGGTGACGTTCTGGGGGCTTGATACCTGGGCGGGGCTGATGGTTTTGCCCTATTTGGCATGGGTGAGCGTGGCGGGGGCATTGAATTTCTGGGTCTGGCAGAACAATCGCGGGGCGGGGGCGTAGCGGCGGGTTTTTGGCATCCGAAAATCCGCCAGGGGCGACAAGGACCAACAGGCAAAGTGACCGATCATGCAAAGCTACAAGAATTCTGACCCGATACCGCCGATCATGATCGGCTCTCCGCCGCCCAAGGATATGCGGATACCGATGATCGACTGGGACCGTGCGCCGTGGAACCGCTGGGCGTTTCAGCATATCCGCGAGTTGGTGCCGACGGCAGCAATTCGGCGGTCGGAACGCCCGTCCGTGTTGGGGCAGGCCAGTGGGAATTTGAATGATTTCAGCTATTTGGGGGTGGATGGGCGGCCCACCACTTTCGGTGAGATGCTAAACGATACTTATACCGACGCGATGTTTGTGTGGAAGGATGGCAAGGTTCTGCACGAAAGCTATCACAATGGGATGGACGCGCGCAGTTTGCACCTGCTGCAATCGGTGTCGAAATCCATCACTTCGGCTGCTGCGGGCTGTTTGGTGGCAGAGGGGGTGCTGCGCCCGGCGGCACTGGTGACCGAGTATTTGCCGGAATTGGCGCAGACCGCGTGGAACGGGGCGACGCTGCAGCAGGTTTTCGACATGACCAGTGGCACGCGGTTCGTGGAAGATTACGCGGTGCGTGACAGTGATGTTGGCAAGATGGACTTTGCGGCGGGGTGGAAACCGGCACCGGAAGGCGAGGATGTGTCGGGCTGGCCGAGCTGTATCTGGGAGCAAATCCTGGGTTTGAAAGTGGCGGAAGCCAAACATGGCGAGCGGTTCAGCTATCGGTCGGTGGAAACCGATGTTCTGGCGCATGCGATGGAGCGGGTGACGGGGCAGCGGTTGCCGCAGATCATTTCCGAACGGCTGTGGCAGCCGTTGGGCTGTGCGGAGGACGCCTGCATTACCGT
>JBAVTI010000019.1:0-1720 GCA_049696055.1 Paracoccaceae bacterium
GGCCGGCCGCCCGCAGGTCAATTTGCAGCAGCGGGTCAAATGGGTTGGCGTCACCCCAAGGGCGGCGGCAAACTCGGCCACCCCCATCCCCGAGCGGAAATCGCGCTCGAGCAGCGCCGCATAGCGCGCGACCAGACGGCGTGCGGCATCAGGGCGTTTGGTTTCAGGTGCGGCACGGCTGGCCTGGCGTTCCAGCCATACCCCCAAAAGCCCCAGATAGTGCCGGGCGGCACGGTCATGTGCCGGGCTTTCACTGTCCATTTCGCGCTGAATCATGTCCAGCGTGACGTTCAATTCTTGTGCCACATGGGTTTCGCGGATCCGCAGATGCACCGGTGTCGTCGGCAGCGTCATGGTAGAGTTTTTGCCAAAAAACACTGCTGTGCCAAACACTTGCGGCCCAACCTCAAAGCCGTGCATCACCCCTGCGGGGATGAAGATCGCGTTGTGGGCGGTGTAGCCACGGGTCACACCGGCAATGGTGATGCGGCCCTGACCCTTGGTGAACCACAAAAACATCGGCTCGGAAATCGAGCGCATCGCCTCGACACGCCACCGCCCGCCCGCCGCAAGGCGCGGTATGGCAACAAGCCGCAGTTCAGATTGCGGTTCAGGTGAGGCACTCAGGTCTTGCATCGTTTACGCTTCCATTCCGGACTTCCCTAGATAAGCCAGCCCTGCACCAAGACCCAAGCAAAAAGATGGCATCCGGGGCAACTAGTTTGGCCATGGCGGAAATTGGCCCATAAAAGCCGCAGCTTTGGCGGATCCCTGCCGCCACCACAGCGTCGGGTCAGGGCCGTTGAAGCGGCTGCCAGCCTGCCATGCGCGCGCGAAACCACGTCCGTTGGCGTTTGGCATATTGCCGCGACGCGATTTTCGCCGCGGCCACCGCCTGTGGCAAATCCATCTCGCCGCGCAGATATGCCACCAGTTCCGGCGCGCCAATGGCACGGGCCGACGGGCGGGCGGGTTGCCAGAACGGCAGTTCGGCCCGCACTTCCTCCAGCGCCCCTGCCGCCATCATCGCGTCAAACCGCGCCTCGATTCGGCGCCCCAGCCAATCGCTGTCGGCGTTGATGACCAGTGCCCGCACCGTTGCCAGCGCCAGCAGGGGCGCCCCGGTGGCGTCTTGCCACTGCGCCAATCCCTGTCCGGTGGCGCGCTGCACTTCCCATGCCCGCTGCACCCGCGCCGGGTTCAGCACGTCAATCCGCGCGCGCGTATCCGCATCCAGTTCCGCCAGCATCGCGGCCATCTCTCCCGCCAGCCGTCGCGCGTCAGCCTCGGCCCTGACCTGCGGCGGGGTCGGCGGAATTTCCGCCAGCCCTTCGGTCAGCGCACTGAAATACAGGCCCGTGCCGCCAACGATCACAACCGGACGCTGTAAACAACCCTGCACCTCACGCAACCAATGGCCGACCGAATAGGGCTGATCGCGGCTGATGTGGCCATAAAGCGCATGCGGCAGCGCCACCTCATCCGCCAGACTGGGCCGCGCCGACAACACCCGCCAACCGCTGTAAACCTGCAAGGCATCGGCATTCACGATCACCCGGCCATCCCGCGCGGCAAGCTCCATCGCCAGCGCCGACTTGCCGCTGGCGGTCGGCCCGGCGATCAGCACCGGCGCTTCGTGGGAAATCAGGCTTAACGCAATGCTCATCTGTCCCTTTCACATTGGCTCAAATACTCCACGGGGGGGCGGGGGTGTGAAACC
>JBAVTI010000020.1:0-6510 GCA_049696055.1 Paracoccaceae bacterium
GTGGCGGTGTAGGGTGCGATCGGGGCGCAGATGGCGATGCCGCCATTCTTGGTGATTTCAGACGCAACATAACCGATGCGTTTGATGTTGATGTCGCGGTGTTCCTTGGAGAAGCCAAGTTCCGATGACAGGTGTTTGCGCACCACATCACCATCAAGCAGCGTCACCGGGCGGCCGCCCATTTCCATCAGTTTCACCATCAAGGCGTTGGCGATGGTGGATTTACCCGAGCCGGACAGGCCGGTGAAGAACACGGTGAAACCCTGTTTGTCGCGCGCGGGCGAAGTTTTGCGCAACTGCGTGACCACCTCGGGGAAGGAAAACCATTCCGGGATATCCAGGCCTTCGCGCAGGCGGCGACGCAGTTCGGTGCCGGAAATATCCAGAACGGTGGTGCCTTCCGGCACTTCGTTCGCGGGATAATATTGTGCCTTTTCCTGCACATAGACCATGTGTTTGAAATCGACCATCTCGATGCCCATTTCGGCCTGATGTTCTTTGAACAGGGTCTGAGCATCGTAGGGGCCGTAGAAATCCTGACCAGCCGAGTTTTTGCCGGGGCCCGCGTGATCGCGGCCAACGATGAAATGGGTGCAGCCGTGGTTCTTGCGGATCAGGCCATGCCAGACCGCTTCGCGCGGGCCAGCCATACGCATCGCAAGGTTCAAAAGCGACATCGCGGTGGTGGAGGCCGGGTATTGGCCCAACACCGCCTCATAGCAGCGCACGCGGGTGAAATGGTCAACGTCGCCCGGTTTGGTCATGCCGACAACCGGATGGATCAGCAGGTTGGCCTGTGCTTCCTTGGCGGCACGGAACGTCAGTTCCTGATGCGCGCGGTGCAAGGGATTGCGGGTCTGGAAGGCCACGACCTTGTTCCAGCCGACTTTGCGGAAGAAGGCGCGCAGCTCGTTCGGGGTATCGCGGCGGGCTTTGAAATCGTAATGCACCGGCTGTTGGATGCCGGTAACCGGGCCGCCAAGATAGACCTTGCCCGCCTGATTGTGCAGGTAATTGACGGCGGGGTGCGCCAGATCGTCGGCACCGTAGACCATTTCGGCCTCGCGCGCCTTGTTGGGCAGCCATTTGTCGGTGACCGACAGAATGGCAAGGATGACGCCCTCGGCATCGCGCAGGGCGATATCCTGACCGGGTTCAACCTTGTCGGCAAACGCCTCGGACACATCAAGGTTGATCGGCATCGGCCATAGCGTGCCATCGGCAGTGCGCATGGTTTCCACAACCGAATTGGTATCCGCCTCGGTCAGGAAGCCCTTCAGCGGGTAAAAGCCGCCGTTCATCAGCAGTTCCAGATCGCAGACCTGACGGGCGGTCAGATCCCAGGACGGCAGCGAGCCTGCGTCGGCTTTCAGTTTCTGGGCGGATTCGTAGGAAACATACAGCTCCGGGATCGGGGCAAGTTTGGGAAGGGACATGCGGTTCTGGCCTTTTTGACAATTGTGCCGCGAAAACTGCGGCTGCCGGGCGGGATTTGATCCCCGTCACTTGGGCGGGGGCTTACCTTGCGATGGCGGGGAATTTCAAGCGTTGTTCGAAAAATTGGCAGCAAAAGGGCGGAAATGCCGCGTGAAAGTTGCAGGCGGGGAACGATATTCGTGTCTGCCTGCCCGTTGAGGACGATTGGTCTGCGACCGGGCTATGCCTCGCCCGACAAAAAGCGTTCGGCGTCAAGTGCTGCCATACAGCCCATGCCTGCGGAAGTGACGGCTTGGCGGTAGATATGGTCGGTCAGATCGCCCGCCGCAAACACGCCGGGGATCGAGGTGTGGGTCGAGCCGGGGGTAACCTTGACGTAGCCGCCATTGTGCAATTCAAGCTGATCTTTCACCAGTTCCGAGGCTGGGGCGTGGCCGATGGCGACGAAGAAACCTTCGCAGGGGATATCGGTGGTATCGCCCGTCAGCACGTTCTTGGCGCGCACGGCAGTGACGCCAAGCGGGCCTTCGCTGCCCAGCACTTCTTCAACGCCGTGGTTCCACAGCACCTCGATCTTGGGATGCTTGAACAGGCGGTCTTGCATGATCTTTTCGGCGCGCAAGCTGTCGCGGCGATGGATCAGCGTCACTTTGGTGGCAAAGTTGGTCAGAAACAGCGCCTCTTCGACGGCGGTATTGCCACCACCGATCACCACGACCTGTTTGCCACGATAGAAAAAGCCATCACAGGTGGCACAGGCCGAAACGCCAAAACCTTTGAATTTTTCCTCGGACGGCAGGCCAAGCCAGCGGGCCTGTGCGCCGGTGGCAAGGATGATGGCATCGGCGGTAAAGGTGGTGCCACTGTCGGCCTGAGCGGTGAAGGGGCGTTTGGAAAGATCGAGGCTGGAGATATAGTCCGAGATCACCTCGGCCCCCATGGCGCTTGCGTGGGCTTCCATCCGCAGCATCAGATCGGGGCCCTGAACGTGGGTGTCGCCGGGCCAATTTTCGACCTCGGTGGTAATGGTCAGCTGACCGCCGGGTTGCAGGCCTTGCACAAGGATCGGGTTCAGCATCGCGCGGGCGGCGTAAACGGCGGCAGTATAGCCTGCGGGGCCAGAGCCGATGATCAGAACGCGTGTGTGACGAGTGTCGGCCATGGTGCCCCCGGAATGCTGTTGTTGCCCCCATATAGGCGCTGGGCGCGGCGAGGCAAAGCCCCAGAAATGCAAGGGGGCATTGTGCGGGGCCGTAGGCTGGCGACTAAATCTTGCGCGTAGTTGAAATAATATTGCGCAGGAGCGGTGGAAATCCTAATGTCCGCCAAAATGAAGCCCTGAGAGGACGACAATAATGGCCGGATCGAAGTTGGACCCTATCGACCGCCATATTCTGGCTGAATTGCAGGCCGATGGCCGGATGACCAATGTCGAGTTGGCCAAGCGGGTGGGGATCTCGGCACCGCCCTGTCTGCGCCGGGTGCGGACGCTGGAAGAGGCGGGATTCATCAAGGGCTATCACGCCGATATCGACGCGCGCGAACTGGGGTTCGAGGTGCAGGTGTTTGCCATGGTGCGGCTGATGAGCCAGGCCGAGGTAGACCTGTCGGCGTTCGAGAAACGCTGCCGGGAATGGAGTCTGGTGCGCGAGTGCCATATGCTGAACGGCGAGATTGATTTCATTTTGAAATGCGTGGCGCCGGATCTATCGACGTTTCAGAATTTTCTGACCGAACAGCTGACCTCGGCGGCAAATGTGGCAAGCGTGAAAACCAGTCTGGTAATCCGCTGTGCCAAGGACCAGCCGGGGGTGCCGTTTGACGTGCTGGAAGCGCGGCTGGGCAAGTCGGCCTGAACCAGAAATTTTGCGAAGAAACTGGTTAAAATCCTTGGAAGGATTTTGGCGCGGCACGGGTGTATGCTTCGCCTAACAGAGTTGGGGGTTTCGCCAAACAGATAGGCGGCCCCTTAGCGATGTGTCAGAGCACACATCAGGGCCGCCTTACCGAGCAATAATCCTACGAACCTGCCTTGCGGGGAAGATCCGGTGAGGTAACAAGGGTTGCGCCCCGAGGGGTCTTACCGTGCTTGCGACCGTCAAAGTTCACAGAAGGACATCTGTAGCAAAGAAGATGGCGGAAAGCGGGCAGGCTGTCAAAATTAAATCAAATTTGACGTTTTGTTGGAAACGGTGATGCAAAGACCACAGGGATTGTTTCGCGATATGGTGGGATGCGCCACAATTTGCGGGAAAGCCGGTGGTTTTTCCCCTTGAACCGATTCGGCGCGGCGGGGAACCGATGCGCGAAAAAGCAAACGGGCCGCAAGGGAGTGCCCCCGCAGCCCGGATGAAAGAATTTGGATCAGATCAGCGGGCGGCCAGAGCGCGCGGTTTGATCGTGGCGGTGGTCAGGGCCTTCATCGCCTCGGGCTTGCGGCGCGCGCTGCGCTGCCAAGGCATGGAAACCTGTTGGGCCTCGGAGGCGGCCAGAACTGATTTCAACCAGCGGCGTTCTTTTTTCATGGTCGGCTCCTTCGCTTCTGCGGTGTATCGCTTGGTCATTTTGACCTCTGCACCGTTATGCAAGATGTTTGCGGCAGGGTTTTGACCAAGATTGTGGCGCTTGCATTTTTCTGGGTATTCAATTGTGGCAAGGGCTACTTGCGGAAAGTTTTCAACAATTGCTGGGAATTTGCCGGAAATTGGGGACAATCCGGGTGGTTTGCCCCGCATTGTTTCGAAAAATGCGGCAATGGCTTGGCCGATTTTGCCGCTTTTCTGCCCAGATTACAGACGGATGACGGAAACCAGCCGACCATAATCGGCCTCGGCGGCATGGGTGGTGCGGCGGAAGGAATAGAATCGCTCGGCGTCGCGGTAGGTGCAGTGGCGGGTCCATTCGGCATGGCCCACCCCGGCGTCGCGCAAGCGGTCAAGGCTGTAGCCGGGCAAATCGAAATGAGCGCGGTCGTCCTTGCCCGAGGCGAAGAAACGCGACGCGGCATGATCATCGGACAGGAAATTCTCAACGAATTCGGGGCCAACCTCGTAAGAGGCCTGGCTGATGGTGGGGCCGATGACGGCGATGATGCGGTGACGTTGGGCACCAAGCGTTTCCATTGCGTCCAGCGTCGCTTCCAGCACGCCATCGCGGCTGCCGCGCCACCCGGCATGGGCGGCACCGATAACCTTGGCATGCGGGTCCGCGAACAGCACAGGCTGACAATCAGCGGTCAGCACGCCCAGCAAAAGCCCCGGCGTGGCGGTAACAAGCGCATCGGCGCGCGGGCGTTCGCCGTTGGCGGCATGGGGGGCGGTGACGTGGATCACGCCTGCGGAATGGATCTGATGCACGGTAATCAGGTGGTCGGCGGGCACATCCATCGTTGATGCGACCCGGCCGCGGTTAATCGCCACCACCTCGGCCAGATCGGTGCTGCCGGGGCCGCAGTTCAGCCCGCGAAAGATGCCGGACGAGGCGCCGCCCTTGCGGGTGAAAAATCCATGGCGCAAGGGCGAAAGGGCATCGGAGGTCAGAAATTCAAGCATCAATCAAATCCCGGTGGCGGGGGGGCATTACTGGCGTAAACGGCCATTGCTTTGAACAACGTCCCCATTTCATTGGGGGCGGTCAAGCGGCGCGTTGCATTGCGGTGATTATCAAGTGCTGCGCCAGACAGATTTAGCGCAAGCCGATCGGCGCGGGCATGGATGCCAAGCCGGGTCAGCAGATCGCCCTGCGCGGTAAGCGGGCTGTGGGGCAAGCCTTGCAGGGCCAGCGCCAATGCCTCGAAATCGACATGGGCGGTCAGGTCGGCAGCGCCGGGATGGGCGAGGGGATGTTCGGGCGCATGGGCGCGCAGGGCTTGCAGCGTATCGCCCTTGGCGCGCCAGCCGCCGTAATCAACGATGATCGCGGTGCCGCCATGGTGGTGGATGCGGTGGGCGATGGTGGCGGCAAAGGGGCGCAGGGCGGGGCACACCTCGACCGTGGTGCCGGGGGGATCATTGGCAAACAGCGCGCCCACCATGGCACTTGGCACCAGATCGGACAGCCCAAAGCCAAGGGTGCCGTCGACCACGCCGACCATGCGTTGCCGCCAGCCGGTATCATCACGCTGAAACTGGTGGATCGGCAGGGCGTCGAAGAATTCATTGGCCAGCAGGAACAGCGGCTGTTCGGGCAGGGCGTCGATGCTGTTTAGCCAGATGACCCTGAACGCGCCAAGGGTGGTCGCCTGCACAGCGCGCAGGGTCGGGGATGCTTCTAGCAAATGCACTTGTGCTGCGGCGTGAAAGCCCGGCACGTGCCTTGTGGCGCGCAGCACATCCGCCATCAGGGTGCCACGGCCGGGGCCAAGTTCGGCCAGCGTAAAGGGCGACGGCGCGCCTTGGTCAAGCCAGCTTTGGGCAAGGCACAGGCCCAACAGTTCGCCGTACATCTGGCTGATTTCCGGGGCGGTGGTGAAATCGCCTGCCCGCCCGAACGGATCGCGGGTAGAATAATAGCCGTGCTGCGGGTGCATCAGACACTCGGCCATATAGTCGGCCACAGTGATTGGCCCGGCGGCGGTGATGTGCTGGATCAGCAGGGCGGCAAGCGGTGTCATGGCAAGGCGTCGGTCGCCACGACAGGTTTGGCGCGCAGGATGAACCACAAACCGACGGCGATCATCGGCAACGACAGGGTTTGCCCCATGGTGATACCATAACCGCCAAGCTGGTAGGCAAGGCCAAGGGGGTTGCCTTGTGTCACGAATTGCGCGTCGGGTTGGCGCACAAACTCCACGATAAACCGCGCGATGCCGTAGCCAGCAAAGAACATCCCCGCGATGGCCCCCGGATAGCGCAGCCAGCCGCGCCGCCAAATCAGCCACAATAGCACGCAGCCAAGCAGCAGCCCTTCTAACGCCGCCTCGTAAAGCTGGCTGGGGTGGCGCGCGCAGACGCCGACCACGCCCTGACAGGTTTGCGCCGCCTCGCCGGGGAAGGCCACACCCCACGGCAGCGCGGTTGGGCGGCCCCACAGTTCGGCGTTGATGAAATTGGCAATCCTTCCCAATAGCAGGCC
>JBAVTI010000021.1:0-18476 GCA_049696055.1 Paracoccaceae bacterium
CCCCCTGCGCTGACCACGCGGCCATGATCGAGGTCGGCCCCTCCCGGCCATTGAGTCTGGATGCGCGGTTGCCGGGAACCTGCCATTCGCAGTTGCCGCAGCAGCGCGCCTCTGGCAAGGTCAACGATATGGGACATAACGCTTCCTGCGTCGCGTAGGGACATTGAATGGATGAAGGTGTGACCTTCGAACAGATGAAGGGCTCCCTCGGTTCTCTTCTCCTCCTTTGGGCGGGTATCGAACGAACGGTCCGTGATGAGGTTTCCCGCGCGCATAGTGGGATCCTTCCTAAATCGGCATATGGTATTGCGGCCGCGCTCAACACTTGGGAGGCAGCCATGATAGAGGACCAGCTAGCTAGGCCATTTCAGGCGTTGCTGGCTTCCCGGCTGCGCGCCCAACCCCAGTGGCCGCTCGAGATCCGCAACGGCGTCTGTCACGGCCTGATCGGTGTCTCAGCTGCGGATGGAGGAAAACCCGCGACGCTGACTTGGGAAATCAACGGTATACAAAGCAGCATCACTTGGGACGAGCTACAGACCGTTTTCAAGTGGCTTTCAAAAATTCCCGGTGCGATCTCGATGATTTCGCGCGCACCCGCAGACCAAAAATCATGCAGGGAGGCGCGCCTGCTGCCAGACCGTCAATGGTGGGTGGCGGAATACGGAATTGACCTGCCCGAACCACATGTGGACGTGCCATTGTGACCGCGCGCTCGGTCCATTGTGGCCTCTTAGCGCGCAAGCTGGGAATGGCCGGCGGAAATCCATAGCTGCCATTCACAAAAAGGTACCGTATCCGGCGCGTAAACCCGAGATCAATCAACCCAACGTGGCGGGTCGAGATGTCCTGATTTTGGCCAACCCTGCTTTTTGCATTAAGGCAGTGCCAAGTGCAGATACTTGATTGCGCGCCGATGGTAAGTGTAGGCGATATGCAGATCGCCAGAAGGGTCTTGAAGGATCGAAGGATAGGACAGCTCTCTATTTTGCCCATCGACCGAATTATTTGACAGGCATGCGCCGCTGCCTTGATCAAGGACCGCTGCAACGACAAATGTTTCGCCATTGTCAGACGACAGAGCCAAGGCAATCGGCGCGCGCGGCACACCCCAAACGGCCCCACCGGTTCCGGCTACTGCGTCCTCTTCGATTTCGTCATAAAGTGACGCGCGGCGTTGGTCGGACATGTTGGCATTAATCGGATTAAGCACCATGGCGATACGCCCATCAGCAAGACGAATAGCTTGGACCGAGGAATTGTTGTTGGGCATGTTGGTGGCAACGGGCGCGCCCCATGTTACGCCCCCGTCCACGGAGAGGCTACGCCGGACATACTGCGAAAAGCGATCCCGATAAAATGCCGGGGTAACGCCACACTGTGGCGCCACGGGGTTCATATGGACCGCACCCAGACTGTCGGGAACCTCCGTCGCCGACCAAGTTGCCCCCTGGTCATCCGAGAACAGGGTTACTGCCACGTCCAACCCGCCAGTCCAGCGGCCTTCACGTGGGGTGATGCAATGAAAGCCGGGCAAAAGCCAGCGACCAGAGGCGATGATTTGTAACGGCTGACGCACGAAAATTCCGGTAAAATCGCCGATGCGCTGCGGTGGTCCAAAAATCGTGCCGCCATCATGCGACTGTCGCGCCATGATTTCACATTCATCCTGACGTCCGCCGGGCTGCGAGGTATGAAACAGCCAGACCACCCCATCAGGCGCAGTAAAGAGCACTGGGTTTTGTTCGGATCGATCAATGGCATCACTTAACCGCTTGGCTTCAGACCATGCGCCGGCCCCTGGGGCCAAGCGCGACATCCAGATTGAAATGTCACCGCGCCCCTCCATCGTGCCGCCAAACCAAACACAGGCCAGATCACCGTTGGGCAAGAAGGCCAGAAAGGCCGCATGGTTTTGCACCACGGGCGAAGGCAGATAGGCCTCCGCCAGCGCGTGGGCTGTGGGCTGCAAGGTGCCATCCATCCGCGCCACGATCTGTGCCTGCGAGAGTTCAAAGGAAAGGGAGTCGGGGGTCATATTGGCATTCCAAAGGATTTGGCGGGGTGGAAAACGTCTGAAGTCAGCAAAGATAGGTCCATCGGCGATACAACTTGTCAAGTTCAAATTTTTACATACCTGACACTATTTTTGCGCAAACATCTGTTTTTTATCAATTAAAACTTGCTCTATGTCCGAAAATCCTAGGTGTACCAGAAATTTGTCATGTAAATATTAACAACTTGACAGATTTACCCTAAAGCTGTTCGGTAACCCCATGCGGGACACAGAGAGCAAGGCGCAGCGTTGCGCCGATCCCTGTCTGTCAGGCTTTACGCGTTTGGGAGGACGACAACATGCAAACTTCGAATACCGGAAATGCCACCGCGATCACTCGGCGGAGCGCCCTAAAATTTGGGCTTGGCTCGATCGTGGCGGCAACGGCTTTTGGCGCGGGTTCGCGCATCGTGATGGCGCAAGAGGGCCAAGTGCTGAAAGTCATCAATCCGGCGTTTTCGCAGGACTGGTCGCCTTTGCGCGGCGGCGGCGTGCCGTTCCGCTGGAACTCCATCTGGAACGCCAGTGCAATGTATTTTGACGACAAGGGCGAGATTCAGCCTTATGTCGTGACCGAATGGACGCC
Organism: Paracoccaceae bacterium; assembly: GCA_049696055.1. Taxonomy (GTDB): domain Bacteria; phylum Pseudomonadota; class Alphaproteobacteria; order Rhodobacterales; family Rhodobacteraceae; genus JBAVTI01. The sequence continues at coordinate 2,643 of JBAVTI010000021.1, forward strand.
TTCAGCGGATTTCGCAGTCTGGACCTTCAAACTGAACCCAGGCGCCAAATTCTCGGACGGCAGCACGATCACGGCGGGCGATGTCAAAGCTTCGTGGGAACTTTCCGCGATGCCCGCCACCAAAAACCAGCGCATCGATCAGGTGCTTGCTAACGTCACAGGCTATGCCGCTGTTAAGGATGGCACCGGCACCGATATTTCGGGCGTCGTCGCAACCGATGATGCCACCGTGACCGTGACGCTGACCGGACCCGACCCGATCTTCTTCCAGCGCATCGCCAACCATATTGCGCCCATCGTCAAAGGCGCACAGGCGCGCGGCGCCGATGGCAATGAGGTCGCTGAATTCTATCGCCCGGAAAATGGCGCGGTAAACTCTGGGCCCTTCATGCTCGAGGCGCTTGATCTGGATGCAGGCACGCTGGCCTTTGTGCCGAACCCGAATTTCTTTGGTACCAAGCCGATCCTTGCCCGCATCGAAATCACCGCCGTAGAGGACAATGTTACCGCGACGCAGATGCTGAAATCGGGCGAATATCAGGCCCATACCGAACTTGTCACCTCGACCATCGTGCAGGATCTGGGGGCCGATTTTGCCGCCGGTCCGGTCATTCCGACCAGCCAGCATTTCTGGTTCAACATGTCGCGCGCGCCAATGGATGACCCCAAAGTGCGCGAGGCGCTGATCCTTGCGGTCGACCGCGACGGGTTGATCAAAGCGAGCTTCCCCGATGGCCCACATACCAAGACGGATATGGTGATGAACTCGGTCGCCGGGGCGGATGATCCGGAGTTCAAACCCTTCCCCTTCGATCCCGAAGCGGCGAAAGCGGCGCTAGCGGCGTCAACCTATGGTGGGCCGGACAAGCTGCCAAAGCTGCTGTTCGTGGGCATCTCTTCGCCTGCAAACGAGGCCGCGGCGCAGTATATCGCCGAACAGTGGCGCCAGAATCTTGGCATCACCGCCGTGGATATGAAGCCGCAGCAAGACCAATACGCAGGCCCCGATCAGAACGCGGTGCAGATTTTCCGTGATGATGTAGGCACCCGCGTGCCGGATGCAGCAAGCTATCTTGCAGGCTCGATCGCTTCGACCTCGGGCAATGCTCAGGGCAAGATGAGCTATAAGAACGACAAAGTTGACGCGCTGATCGCAGACGCTCTGTCCAAGCCCGTCGAAGACCCAGCCCGCATCGCTTTGGCGCAAGAGGCGCAGCGGATCTTCCGTGACGACTATATGTTCATCCCTTGGTATAAACAGACCATGTCGCGTTGGGCGCTTGCCAATGTAGCAGGGATGGAAAAAAATCTCGATTGGCAAGTAGTGGCCCCTTGGGCGATTTCCATCGCCTGACCGCGCCGACCTAAGGAGGCGGGCGGAGCCTGGTGCTCCGCCCGTTTTCACTCTCTGATTTCGGATTGCGCAGATGATTGCCCACATTCTCCACCGCCTGCTGTTGTGGGTGCCTTCGGTACTGCTGGTGATGCTGGCGGTCTATGCGCTGGCGTTTTACGGCGCGGGTGACCCGATCAAGCTGATCTTTTTACGCGCACCCGGCGATGTAGCCTATGACCCGGCCAAGATCGAGGCAATCCGCGATCAGGCGGGGCTGAACCGCCCGTTTCTGGTGCAGTTTGGAAGCTATATCTGGAACCTATTGCACGGCAACTTCGGCAACAGCCTGACCTCGGGGCGCTCTGTGTGGGGGATGATTTCGGCAGCGGCACCGGTATCGTTGACGTTGGGGCTCTGCTCGATTCTGCTGACCGCCGTTGTGGCGATCCCCTTGGGCATGATTGCGGGGATGCGGCAGAATACCCGGCTCGATTACATCATCCTTGGCACGGCGGTGACGCTTTGGGCGATCCCAGCCTATGTCGCGGGTCCCTTGCTGATGGTGCTGCTGATCATGGTGCTGCCGGATGGCGCTGTGCCCTACGGCTGGGGCGGCCTGTTTGATCTGCGCATTCTGCTGCCGCTGATTGTGCTGTCTTTTCAACCGATTGCTTTGATCCTGCGCCAAACTCGCGCTGCGGTGATCGAGGTGATGAGCGAAGATTACGTCCGCTCTGCCCGTGCAAAGGGCGTGCCCGAACATATGGTCGCCCTGCGCCACATCCTGCGCCCGGTGTTGACGCCTGTGGTCACGCAGCTAGGCCTGATCATGATCACAATCGTCAATGGCGCGATCTTTGTCGAACTGGTGTTCGGCCTGCCTGGCCTTGGCCGCCTGACCGTGCAGGCACTAATCAATTCCGACTTTCCGGTGATCTTGGCCATCACGCTGATCGGGTCATTCCTTGTTATGGCCTCAAACCTTCTGGTCGATCTGCTGTACCCGTTGCTGGATCCGCGTGCCGCCGGCGCAAAGGAGGCGCGCTGATGTCAGATGATCGCCCAACCAATCTGTGGAGAGATGCGTGGAAGCGACTGCGCCGCAACAAGCTAGCCGTCACGGGCCTTGTGATTGTGTTGGCTCTACTGCTGGTGGCGTTGATCGGGCCTTGGATCACGCCCTATGATTTCCTCAGTCAGAACCTTGATGCCCGCAACTTTCCGCCCTCGCTTGCGCATCCCTTCGGCACCGATGACCTTGGCCGCGATGTGATCAGCCGGGTGATCTATGGCGCGCGCACCGCGTTTCTGGTGGCGGTCTGTGTCACGGCAATTGCCTTCACGATCGGGGTTATCCTTGGCGCCATTGCCGGATTTTATGGCGGCACCTTTGACCGCTTGATGATGTGGTTTACCGATATGACCATGTCTGTGCCGCAACTGTTGTTGGTTGTTGTGATCAACGCATCGTTGAAACAGCCTATCAGCTCCTGGATGGAGGCGATGTATCAGCAAAGCTTCAACCCGATCTGGCGCAATTCGGCGCTGGTCGATTTCGTTTTGGTCTTTGGCTCGATGGCGCTGATCTCCTGGCCGCCCTATGCGCGGCTGGTGCGCGCACAAGTACTGTCGATCCGCAACCGGCCCTATGTAACGGCGGCACGGGCGCTGGGGCTGACCAACCGCATCATCTTGCTGCGCTATGTGCTGCCCAATGCGATGGGGCCATTGATCGTTGCGGTGTCGGCGGGGCTTGGCACCGCGATGGTCTTGGAAAGTGCCTTTTCCTTTCTTGGTGTAGGGGTCAATCCGCCGACACCAAGTTGGGGCAATATGATTTCCGACGGGCTTCGGGTCTGGACGAACTATCCGCATCTTCTGGTGGCCCCTGCTGCCATTCTGGCTGTGGTTACGGTCGCTTTCAACTTCTTGGGCGACGGTCTGAACGATGCGCTGAACCCGAAAGGGCAAAAATGACTGCGCTGTTAGAGATCAAGGGCCTGACCATAGACATCGATCGCGACGACGGCCCCGCCCGTGTGGTTGATGGCATCAATCTAAGCATTGAGCATGGCGAAAGCCTTGGTATCGTTGGCGAATCCGGCTGCGGCAAAAGCCTGACCATGCTGTCGCTCGTGGGGCTTTTGCCCAACCGCATCCACGCCACCGGCGGCACGGCTATATTTGCTGGCCGCGATCTTTTGCAGATGAATGCCAAGGAGTTGCGTGGCGTCCGCGGCTCGGAGATCGGCTTTATCTTTCAAGATCCGATGACCAGCCTCAACCCCGTCATGTGCATCGGCGACCAGATCGCCGAGGCGCTGATTTATCAAAAGGGCCTTAGAAAGCCTGCCGCACTTGCCCGCGCCGAAGAGTTGCTGGCCTTGGTCGGCATCCCTAGCCCAAAGGCGCGCATGACCGCCTATCCGCATGAACTGTCAGGTGGCATGCGTCAGCGCGTGATGATCGCGATGGGGCTTGCTGGCGGGCCGAAACTGCTGATCGCGGACGAACCTACAACGGCACTGGATGTGACCATTCAGGCCCAGATCGTCGATCTGGTGCGCGCCCTTAAAATGCAATCAGATATGTCGGTGGTTTGGATCACCCATGACCTTGCCCTGATCGCAGGGCTGGCGGACCGTATCGCTGTGCTTTACGCCGGAACCGTGGTCGAGGATGCCCCCATCGAGGCGATTTTTGACCGCCCGGCCCATCCCTATACCCGCGGCCTGCTGGCCTCGCTGCCCACGCTCGCCGACCAACCGATGGCGCGACTGGCCTCGATCGCGGGCACACCACCGGAACCCGGTCGCCGCCCGCCCGGCTGCCCGTTTGCGCCGCGGTGCGTCTTGGCCGAACCCGCCTGCAATCAATCGGCCCCACAGCTGTCCGCTGTGCCCGACAGCGACTTGCGCCACCGCGTCGCCTGCTTTGTCACCACACGAAAGGCAACGCCATGACGGCCCCGCTGCTGCAGATACGCAATCTGCAAAAACACTTCGATTTGCGCCTCGGTGCCTTTGGCGAACGCGGCGCGCGGGTACATGCTCTTGATGACTTCTCGGTCGATATCATCGAGGGCGAAACCCTCAGCATCGTCGGCGAAAGCGGTTGCGGCAAATCCACCACCGGCTTCGCCATCCTGAACCTGCACCGGCCTTCCGGCGGCTCGGTGATCTATAAGGGCACCGATCTTGCCCAACTGGACGAAGACGCGATGCGTCCGTTCCGCCGCGATTTGCAGATCGTTTTTCAAGACCCTTATTCCACCCTGAACCCCCGCATGACCATCGGCGAGGCGTTATCCGAACCTATTGTGTTCCACGCCCTCGCCAGCAAAGCCGAGCTTCCCCAAAGGTTGGCCCAACTGCTTGACGATGTCGGCCTTTCCTCCCGCTTTGCCAGCCGCTATCCGCATGAACTCTCTGGCGGGCAGCGACAGCGCGTCGCCATCGCCCGCGCCTTGGCTTGCCAGCCGCGTTTTATCGTCTGTGACGAGGCAATTTCGGCGCTGGATGTGTCGGTGCAGGCGCAGATTCTGAACCTGCTATTGGATCTGCAAGACAAGTACGGCCTGACCTATCTGTTCATCGCGCATGACCTTGCCGTGGTGCGCCATATCAGCGACCGCGTGGGCGTGATGTATCTGGGACGACTGGCCGAACTTGCACCCGCGCCGGCACTCTTCGCAACACCGCTGCACCCCTATACCCGCGCGCTGCTGTCTGCCGTGCCGGTGGCAGACCCCCGCGCGCCCCGCGACCGCCAGATGTTGCAGGGCGAGGTGCCAAGCCCACTTAACCCGCCCTCGGGCTGCCGCTTTCACACCCGTTGCCCGCTTGCGCGCGATCTTTGTCACAGCCGCACGCCAGAGTTGCGCGAGGTCGCACAGGGTCATCATGTCGCCTGCCACGCCGTCACTTCGGCCACATCCTCCAATTGGGAACCATTGGCATGACCCCACCTATCGGCATCACTATGGGCGAGCCTGCGGGCGTTGGTCCTGAAATCATTGTGAAATCCTTGGCGGCAATGACGCCCGAGGTGCGGCACGGATTTCGGATTTTCGGCAACCGCGCCTCTCTTGCGGCGGCAGAGGCGGTCCTAAAAACCGGCATCGACCTTGCCGGGATCAACCTGCATCACACCAATATCCCTGGCGATCACATCCCTTTCGGCCAGCTTGACCCGCGCGGCGGCGATGCCTGCTTTCGCTTCATCGAAGCGGCGGTGCGCGAGGCAGAGGCAGGCATGATCAGCTGCATCGTCACTGCACCGATCAACAAGGCTGCGCTGAACGCCGCAGGCCACCACTACGACGGCCATACCGGAATGCTGGCAAGCCTGACCGGCAGCAAGACCAGCTTCATGCTGCTTGCTTCGGAACGGCTGAACGTGATCCATGTCTCGACCCATGTCGCGCTGAAAGACGCCATCGCGCGGGCAACCACGCCGCGCATTCTGGCCACGATTCGCGCAGGCCACGCGCATTTTGTGCGCTTTGGCAGCGCCCCGCGCATCGCAGTGGCTGGCATCAACCCGCATTGTGGCGAAGGCGGGCTTTTCGGCTCTGAAGACGACGAACAGGTTGCGCCCGCTGTGGCGCTGGCGCGGGCCGAAGGCATCAATGTCACAGGCCCCATTCCCGGCGATACCGTCTATCACCGCGCCTATAACGGTGCTTTCGATCTGGTGATCGCACAGTATCACGATCAGGGCCATATCCCGATCAAGCTGGTGGCTTTCGATACCGCCGTCAACGTCTCGGTCGAACTGCCGATTGATCGATGCTCGGTCGATCATGGCACGGCTTTTGACATTGCGGGCAAGGGCATTGCCAACAACACCAACCTCAACCACGCGCTGGCCTATGCCGCCAAGCTGGCAGCACATCCAAAGGTGAAAGCATGAGCCATCCTGTTACCGGCGTCTATTGCGCCTCGGCCACTCCGGTTCTGGCGGATCTGTCGCCGAACCTGCCCGCCTTTACCGCGCATTGCCGCTGGCTAATCAGTGAGGGCTGTGATGGCGTGGCGCTGCTTGGCACCACGGGCGAGGCGAATTCTTTCTCGGGCACCGAGCGCAAGGCGATCCTGGAGGCCGCTTTGGCAGGCGGACTGACCCCCGACCAACTGCTGCCTGGCACGGGCGTCGCCAATATCCCTGAAACCATTGATCTGACCCGCCACGCGCTGGCCCAAGGCGTCACCCGCGTGGTGATGCTGCCACCCTTCTACTACAAGGGTGTCAGCGACGAAGGGCTTTACGCCTCCTATGCCCGCGTGATCGAAGGAGTGGCCGATGTACGGTTGCGGGTGATCCTGTATCACATTCCGCAGATGTCGGGCATTGCGATCAGCCATGATCTGATCGAACGGCTGCGCACTGCATTTCCGCAAACCATTGTCGGCATTAAGGATTCTGCAGGAAAGTTGGACAATATGCAGGCGATGATCGCCCGCTTTGCAGATTTCTCGGTGTTGGCGGGGGCTGATCCTTTGCTGTTGCCGCTGATGCAGATGGGCGGGGCAGGCTGCATCACCGCCACCTCGAACCTTGTGGCACGCGATCTTGCGGTGGTCTTTCGCGGTGCCAATGACCCAGCGCAGGCCAATGCCGTTGGCACCGCTCAGGCGCGGATCGAAGCCTTTCGCAACCTGTCGAATTCCTACGTCCAACTGCCCGCGATCAAGGCCATGATCCGCTACCAGACGGGTGACGCAGGCTGGAGCCGGATGCGCCCACCGCTGGTCGATCTTTCGCAATCTGAGCAGGCAGATCTGCGTGCAAAACTTCTGGAAATCGGCGCCACGGTGCAGGGGGAATAAGATGACAGATTACGCAGCTCCGATCCGCTTGCACCAACCGCGCCGCTTTGAATTTGGTGCGGGTAGCGCCGCGCAGGTGGGCGACTGGGCTATATCGATGGGCTACAGCCGCATCATGGTGCTCACCTCACCCAGTGTCGCACCGATGATTGACCGCCTTGGTCTGCAAGCGCAGGTCAGCGTGTTTGACGGCGTGCAGCCCGAACCCGACACCGGCAATCTTGCGAAGGCGATTGCGGCGGCTGCGGCCTTTGGCCCCGATCTGGTCGTGGGCTTTGGCGGTGGCTCGGTGATGGATGTGGCCAAGCTTGTCACCGTGCTGCACGGCGGTGTGCCGCTTGCAGATGTAATCGGGCCCAACAAGGTGACAGCACGGCTGAACGCGCTGGCGCTTGTGCCAACCACGGCCGGTACCGGGTCCGAAGCGGGCATTCGTGCGCTGGTCACCGATGCCACGACGCACAACAAGGTTGCCGTCGAAAGCCTCCTTATGCTGGCCGATATGGTGGCGCTTGACCCTGACCTGACCATGTCGGTGCCTCCAGCAGTGACCGCAGCGACAGGGATTGACGCTATGGCGCATTGTGTCGAAGCTTTTACCAACCGCAAGGCGCATCCCCTGATCGACAATTACGCGCGCATGGGCTTTTCGCTGGTCGCCCGTTATCTGCCCCGTGCTGTTGCCGATGGCAATGACCGCGAGGCGCGTGCGGCGCTGTTGCTGGCAAGCTATTACGGCGGCATTTGCCTTGGCCCGGTGAACACTGCGGCGGGCCATGCGCTGGCCTATCCGCTTGGTACGCGACTTAAACTGCCGCACGGTTTGGCCAATGCGCTGGTCTTTCCGCATGTGCTTGCCTTCAACCTGCCTGTCGCTTCGGCAAAAACCGCCGAGGTTGCAGCCGCCCTGGGCTTGCGATGCGATAGTGAGGCAGCGCTGCTGGAAACCGCAAGCCATTGGTGCCGCGCGCTTGGGGTGGAAATGCGCCTGTCCGCTTTGGGTGCCCAAACGTCGAACCTGCCCGACTGGGCACACGAGGCGCATAGCATCCGCCGACTGATGGATAATAACCCCCGCGATATGGCCGAGGATCAGGTGCTTGCAATCTACGCCGCCGCATTCTGACGCTATTTAGACGACAAATCCAAAAGGCGCCCCTCGAACAAACGGTCCCGCGACCCGCCCACATGGGCGGCCATCGCGGCACGGGCGGTTTCCGCCTCGCCATTGGCAATCGCCCGGAAAATATTGGCGTGTTCGTCCAGCACATGGTCCAGCCCACCGCGCACGGTTTGCAGGGAAAGGCCATGAAACTTCATCCCTACGGCGATGTGATCTTTCAGCGCCCGCATCGAGGTTTCGAAATACTGGTTGTTCGCCGCTGCCGTGATCGCCAGATGAAAGCCAAAGTCGGCGTCCTCACGGTGACTGCGCCGCTCGGTCGCATCACGCATCACCTGTAGCAGTTTTTCAATCTCGGCCAAATCCGCAGCACTGTGCCGCTTGGCCGCCATCGCCGCCGCCGCAGGCTCGATCGTCAGGCGAAACTCGTAACAGCGCTGCAGATCGGCAATGGTTTCAAGCGGTTGAAACGCAAGCGGCTTGGCGGGTCCGGTGCCGCTGACATAACTGCCCGAGCCTTGGCGCGAGGTCACAAGCCCCTCGTCGCGCAGCCGTTTCAACGCCGATCGGATCACGGGGCGCGACACATCGAATTGCGTCGCCAAAGCATTCTCGCCCGGAAGCCGTTCGTCCTCGGTAAAGTCGCCGTTGGTGATGGCGCGGCGAATGCTGTCATAAACCACATCCGCCAGCAGAAATGATTTCGGTCGGTCTCCCAAAGATGATTCAAGCTTATTCAACGGGGTGCCTCTAGGTAAGAGTTGCAGCCTGCCAACAGGCTTAGTGCGTCGGCCGCGCCAAAGCCGCCGGACTTTGTTACAATAAGCGGGCCTGTCTCAAAACCCAAGGCCCTGCAAAGTGGCATGCCGGGCAGCGCCTCTCCCACTACTTCCAAAAGGCCCACCCCCATCGCGGCCAAGATCGCCGCAGCCGTCTCTCCGCCTGCCAGAACCAGACAGGCCGGACGGGTGGCAAAGCTGCGCACATAAGATTTGGCCAACTCTTGCGTGACAGTCTCGGGCGCGGCCAGATCTGCGCAAGGGGTCGCCTGAAGAATAGCCACCTCAAAAACCACAGGCTCGCCAATTGTCCTGCCATTAGGGGCGGCAATGTAACTGGCACCCGGCTGGCTTCGCCTCAGATGCGCGACTTGCGCCAAGGTGATCGGATCGCGCGAACCGATCACAAAAGCGATCGGTTGTGGCAAAGGCAACTCAATAGGCTTTGGCTTTAAGCGTTCCATCCGCCGCGCCAATCCGGCAGAGAGGCCCCGCGCACCAACCAGCAAGGTTCCCGCCGGAACGGCAGCAAGAATCTCATCAATATCGCTGTCAGTCGTCGCATCTGGCGCCTCAACCGATAGGCGCGCGCCCCCTGCAAGCGCTTGGCTCACCGGCACCTCCGAAACGACTCCAAAACCCTGCAAAAGACCGTTGACCACCGTTCGACCCATCTGCGGGATCGCGGGGCAAATCAAAGCACGGTCAAGACCCAGAACCTGTACCAAGGCCGCCACTTCCGAAGCGATATTTCCTTTCAGCCGTGAATCGATCTTCTTGAAAACAATCGGCACGCCCTGCAAAGCTTGCCCCGCCGTCTCGACCACCGATGCCGCCTCTGTACCCGAAAGATCGCGGCTATTGGTTGAAACAGATATGACCTCTGGCTGTTGGTCCAAAGCCCTTTGCAAATACGAAGGAGCTGTGGCCACAACACAACGCAACCCCACGTTGGCAAATGCAACAACTGAATCCAGCGCACCCGTCAGATCATCTGCTATCACTGCTATTTGGAGGGGGAATTGCACAACTTGTTCCAATTGTTCTGAATCTAAACAAAATTATGCGTAAATCTGTAAATTTGCAATGCAGTTGTAATCCATCCAAGTCAGTTATCAGACGATATTTGTCTTATGCAAATGCACCCATTTCTCTTGGAAATCTGCGTTAATATAGCTGGCAGACGAAACCCCGACCCACCTTCGGGACACTGATCCCGTGCCATAGCTTGAGGCTCGCCTGCCGAAAGTTACTCAACCTGATCAGGCGCTTGGGCGGACCGCATCACCGGTCGATCCGGCAGATCTAGGACAGGCACCAGGACCTTGCCGCAGAACTTCGTTGGCGTCGATATCGCCAAGGGCTGGATCGATGCTTTCTTTCTCTCTACTTCCAGACATGAGCGGATTATCACGACAAAACAGTATTTTACGCGGTTTGCTACGGCGGTCATGGGCTCTTTGGTGATCTGCGAGGCTTCGGACGGCTATGAACGTCTCATGATCGAGGCACTGGCCAAACAGGTAACCGGCCTCGCACCCCTTGCCACCGATTCAGGCCTGCATCGCGGCAAGCGGCACATCTGGGGAGGCCCCGCCTCTGCTCGGGCTTGGCCCACTGCGGGACGAATGCCTCCTTGTGCAGGTTTCGGCACGTGAAGTACCGCAATTGCGTAGCAGCCCTCGAAGCCGCCGGGTCCGGAAATGGTAAGGACGAGTCCACGCCTTTATGCTGCCGAAAGGGTGCTCGGCAGTCAATCGGCGGACCCTCATCGGGGGCGGCAGGGCTGCGATCTCCATCGGAGGCAGCGCCGTTGCCTTCAGCAATGTGCCACTATCGGCGGACCGGTCACGCACCGGCGGGTTTTCGGCTTGTGGACTGGTCAGCCAGAAATCGCCAATTGGTCGGATACCGTCCGGGGCAAGCCTTCTGGCGTATTTCAGCACTGCCAGAGTTGCATCTATAATGCGGATCACTGTCCGTTGTGTTTCGGCAAGAAAAGGATGCTGCGCAATCCAAATCCAAACCAACCCCTGCCAGCTTTGGCGCGAGCACATCGGGGTTTTGTCCGCTCTATAGACACCCATTTGGCTATTTGCAGTTCGAACTTGCGATGGATATCTCGGGATAGGAGCCCAATCTCCCTGTCGCGATGTTCATCGGTTGCACCGGAAACCACGCAAAGATAGGCTCTTTCCTTTCTGCGTGCGCATCATAAAAGACGTCATGGTACAATGGGCTTGCGTGTTGTTGGCAACGCGGAAATTCCGGATGGCTACCAGTGCTGACAAGGGCAAGACGCCTAAGCATTCGGAAGAACATGCCCGTCCTGCGGCCGCCAGTAAACGAACAGTTCTTGGCCAGTGTTCATTGGTAAGTCGGCCAGTTCGTCATACCCGCTTTGCACCCGAAGTTCTGAACCATCCGCGGCTTCAAGATAGATCTTGGCCATGGCTCCGGTGAATTCCTCACCAACAACTTTGGCCCGAACCCGGTCAAATTCCGGCCCAGGCTCATCCACGCTCAGATACGAACGCGTATCGAGGACGACAAGCGTGGCCGCAGATTTTGGCTGCGCCCCAAGCACTTCGCGCGGCAGGCGGTACTGACCGGTTGCTGTATCTAGGGTACCGGCTGATGTAACCGTGCCCGCAAATATATTCGACGAACCCAGGAATTCCGCCACAAAGCGGGTCCGGGGCGCGCGGTAGATTTCCTGCGCCGACCCTACTTGCTCAACCACGCCCTTGCTCATGATCACCACCCGATCGGCCATGGCGAAAGCTTCGGACTGGCTGTGGGTCACGTAGACAAAGGTGATACCCAGCTCACGCTGCAGGTTTTGCAGCACCGACTGCATCCGCACCTTGAGATGCGCATCCAGTGCCGAAAGCGGCTCGTCCAGCAGCAAAATCTCGGGCTCCACCACCAACGACCGCGCCAGCGCGACCCGCTGCCGTTGCCCGCCGGAAAGCTGCGAGATGTTGCGTTCAGCGAATTCCGAAATCTGCATCCGCTCCAGCCAGTTTCCGGCACGCTTGCGACGCTCTACTGCCCCGACACCGCGCATTTTCAGGGCGAATTCGACATTCTCGATCACATTCAAGAATGGGAAAAGCGCAAGGCTTTGCCAGACCATCGGCGTGTCGCGCTTCCATGTTGGCAGGTCGTTGATCGGCTTGCCGCCTAGGCGAATTTCACCCTCGCTGGGTGCCTCCAACCCCGCCAGCATCCGCAACGTTGTGGTTTTCCCACAGCCGCTGGACCCCATGATCGCCAGAAACTCGCCCTTGTAGATTTCAAGATCAAGTTTCTGCACGGCGACAAAGCTGCCGAAGCGCTTGATGACCCCATCGAATGTGACCAGTGCATTGCGTTGCATCGAAAGTCTCTCCTAGTCGTTCGACGCGGCGGGCGCATCTTTGGCGCGGCCGGTCAGAAGAAGTTGCGCGAAGATCACCAACGTCATCGAAATGACGAACACAAAAGTGCCAATCGCATTGATACGCGGGCTGACCTGTCCTTGCAGAAAACCAAGAACCTTGACGGGCAAAGTCTCGTTCAAGCCCGAAACAAACCAGGCCACGGCAAATTCGTCGAACGAAACCGCCATGGTGATGAACAGCGCGCCAAAGATCGCGGGGGCTGCAAAGGGAATGATGACATACCGCATCGCCGCCCATTCAGAGGCCCCAAGGTTCCAGGCGGCAGCCTCAAGATCAGGGTCCATCTGCGACAGGCGCAGCCGGGTGATTGCCATCGCAAAGGGCGAGCAGATCACGATATGCGCGATGATCACCGAAATTGACTGCCCCGAGAGGTTGATCCGAGAAAGATAGGCCAGCATCGCAAGACCAAGGATCACCACTGGGATTGTCGGCGGCAGCAAGGCTAGCGCCAGATAGGCCGATTTACCGAAAAACCGATAGCGAAAGTCGGTGTATGCCGCGCCAAACCCCAGCGCGGTAGAGACGACAGCCACGATCAGTCCCACAAACAGCGTATTGCGCAGCCCGGCCCAAACCAGCGGATCAGAGGCGACGGCTACATACCATTCGGTCGAAAATGACCCAAGCGGGATCGAAGGAAAGCGGTCAGAGTTTAACGAGAACACAAAGCTGGCGGCGATCGGGGCAAAAACAAAAGCAAAGCTGAGCAGGATGTAAAACCGCAGCCCGAACTCGACGAACCTGTTACGGTTGAAATCATTCATTTCGTGCGCCCTTTATAAGCGAAGCCCACGGCTGCGAACGCGACTGCCAGCAAGGTTGCAATCATGGTCAGGGCGATCACGGCGGCGCGCGGCCATTGCTGGCCTGATTTGGTGGTGTCGGTGATGAGGATTGACAGGGTCGTCGGATCACCGCCGCCCAGATAAACCGGACTTACAAAATCGCCAAAGCTGAGGATGAAACAAAATAGCGCTGCGATCACCAGGCCGACCCGCGCCGAAGGAATAACCACAGCAAAAACCGTACGAATACGCCCACAACGCAGGTTGTGTGCCGCCTCGATCAGGGTGCGGTCGATGAACATTAGGCTGAACAATTGGAGCAGAACGACTAACGGAAAGGTCAGCGTGAGATAGCCGATCATCGTGGCAAAGACGGTGTTCAACATTGGAAACGGCCCCATGCCGACGGTGCCGAACAGCCCGTTGATGATGCCGTTGTCTGACAGGAATATCTGCCAAGAATAGACCCGCACCAGATAGCTGGTGAAAAACGGGATCACCATCATGAAGATCGCCCATTGCCGCTGCCGTGCCGACAACTTAAAGGCGATGGCAAAGGAACAGGGAAAGGCCAGGATGCTGGTGATCGCAGAAGCTGCGGTCGCCAGAGCAAGGGTCAGCCCATAGGATTGCCAGAACACCGAGCGGCCATACATCGTGACCCAGTTTATTGTATTGAAATCCGCCTCCATCTTGAAATTCTTGACCGTCCAGAAACTGAGGGCGACCAGGAAAACCAGCGGGGCAACAAAAAACACAAGCTGCCAGATCAGCATCGGCAGTGAGAACGTCAGGCCGTAGAGAGAGACTGATCTCCGCATCGTCCATTTGCTCCGTTGATTGAGTGGGGGGATCAGCCAGAATTCTGGGTTTGACCGGCGGCGACGTGGCAGCCGCCGCCAGTCAAAGGTTATGCGCCTTTGTATTCCGACCAGAAATCGTTCCAGTCTTCGAGGCCTTGTTGAATGGGCAGCTGGCGATACTGGATACGGCCGCTGCGGATCAGATCCATCGCGTTGGGCTGACCAAGGATCATGTTCTGGCGCTTTGCCTCGTCTGGGTTTTCGGCACCCAAGACTTCCCAGCCCTTCTGGCTTGGAACCATGGCAGGATATGCCGCCATGTTGGCCGATTTGGCCTGACCCTTGGCCGAAGTGACGTACTGGATCCATTTCTTTGCCAGATCAGCCTTGGTCGAACCCTTGCCGATCGAGAAGGATTCCGTCCATTGCAGACCACCTTCCTCTGGGATCACCGATTTCACCTTGGCCCCGTTCTTTTCCAGAACGCCGGTGATCCAGTCGCCGATACCCGCAAAAGCCAGCATCTGGCCGCTTTCCAGCGACGAGAATGTGCCGCCGTAATCGAAGAAACCGCCAACCTGCGGACGCAGGCTCATGGTTTTGGCCTTCACGGCCTCCCAGGCGGCCGCGTCGATGTCGTAAGGGGCTTTGTTGCCCGAAAGCAGGCTCAACTGACCAAGGTTCGGCAAATGCCAGTCGAAGTGGCCAACTTTGCCTTTCACCCTTTCGTCCCAGTAGACATTATAGGTGGATGCCTCTTTTTCAGTCAGTGCATCAGTGTTGTACGCCACACCAAGGAAGCCAAAACGCGTGATCACCGAGAACAACGCGTCATCAACCCAATGGCCGGGAAACTTCTGGAACTCCGGGAAGAAATCGTCAAAGGCATAGTCAGCAGGGTCAAGTTGCTCAATGTAACCTGCTGCGTTCAACTGCTGCACATATTCGGCGTCCGACAGGATCACGTCGTAGGTGCCGGCAGGGGATTGCGAGATCAGACCCAGCATGTTGTCGCCGCCAGTATAGTATTTCGGCACGAACTTGACGTTATTTTCAGCCTCAAACTCGGCAACCATGTCAGGCTCGGCATGGCCATACCAGGCCAGCATCGTAAGCTCAGTCGTCGCTGCATTGGCACGACGGCCAAGCATTGGCATCGCCAGCGTGGCGGCACCGGTTGCAAGCAGGGTGCGGCGTGTGAAACCTGCACTTGGGCGGATAATTCCTGTCATCAGTCTCTCCACTGTTGTCGCACCTTTGCGGTGACATGTCCGCTGACGCTAGGTGAGGGCCATGGATTTGCAAAATCGGTTTTTGAAATCCAGTGATTTGCTTGACAAATACCGAAGCTGAGCTACCGGGTCGCTGCTGGCTACGTTCCGGCATTGATGCTGTCAAGATTGGCCACCAATTCGCTGATCAGCTTGATCCCCGCTTCGGTCTGGCGCGGGTGCTTGTAAAACAACCCCACCCGCAGCGGTTCCAGTGGCGACATCCCATCCGTTTGGTCAAGAATACGCATGCCTTTCAATAATGTAGGCCGAGTTAGCGCGCTGACGCCAAGCCCATTCAGCACAGCATTTTGCAGCCCCGATATGCCCGGACCGGTATAGACAAACCGCCAACGCCGACCTGCGGCTTCCAGGGACTGAATCATCCGCGCCCGGTAGTCGCAGCCCTCGGGATGCGCCACGAGCGGGATCGGGCGATTGGGGTCGATCAAAAAGG
>JBAVTI010000022.1:0-11909 GCA_049696055.1 Paracoccaceae bacterium
CAATGATGTTACCGGTCACATTGTGGGGCTGTGACAAAATATTTGCAGAAATGTGTAATCCTAGGCAGCAAACTTTTGCAAACAGGGGGGATTACCGCAGATTTTGGCCCAGTCGGCCAGAGTTTGCAAAGTTTGGTTGGGGAATACCCGCACCGGGACTATTCCTTCGGCGACAGCATCCGGCGAATTTCGCCTTCAACGACCGGGCTTGAGTCGCGTTGAACATAGTGGCGCGCGCCCTCGGCGTGCACCAGGGTGCCGTTTTGCAGGCCTGCGGCAAAAGTTATGGCGGTATCTATCCAAACGGCTTGCCAGTCTTTTCCCAGCCCCAGGGCGGGTTTGGTGGCGACAATAACCGTGATTGGCAGGGTGCCAAAATCGGCCGGAGAGCCAAGGGCGGCAGCGGTTTCGGCCATACCATCGAGTTCAAGTTTCTGCACGGCGGGCAGCATTGCATACATCAGGGGCGGCACCGAGCAGGCGTTCAGGTTATGGGCGCGGCAGGCCGCCTCGAACCCCGGCAGGCGGGCGTCGGCCAGCACAATGCCCGTTACCTCGGCCGGGTAACGTTGCGCGAAGGACAGCGCGTAGGTGCCGCCCAAGCTGTGACCAACCAGCAGATAGGGCGGATGCCGGCCTGCAGCGGCAAGGCGGTTGTGCAGATCCTGGGCCACTTCATCGCCGTTGCGCCGCCCATCGGCATCGCCGGGCATGGTATCGGGGCGGGCGTCGGCGAAGATTGTCACCTCGGCCTGAAGGGTGCGGATGATCTTGGCAAAGCTGGTTTTTCCATCGCCAAGGCCCGGCAGGAACACCACGGTTGTTTGCGAAAATGCCGGGGAGGCGAGACAAAGAGAAAGCATTAACCATCTGAAATTCATTGGTAATTTCCTGTAGTTGGCAGCAGGTATCGGCTAAAGTTGAGCATGGATGTGGTCATCGTGGCGGGCAGCGCGTCAGCCTTGGAAGCGCAGTTTAGGGTGTGCAAGGCCAAGGCGAGTGGCCAAGGGGCTCGATCAACAGCCTGTCTATGCGCGGATCGCCCAGCTGGGTGGTGATCAAAACGCAAGCAGGCGGCGGCGGACCAACAACGCCGCCAGCCACGCCAGCCCGCCAAGTTGGCTAAGCACAGTCAGCGCCAGAACAACCAGCGTCTGTCCCAGCAGGTGCATTCTTTAGCCGTAGACCGCGACCGGGGTGCCCGCGAGTGCGGAAATATTCAAAAGCCCGCGCGCAGTGATCGACGGCGTGACAATATGGGCGCGGTTGCCCATGCCCATCAGAATGGGGCCGACTTCCAGCCCATCTGCTTTGAATTTCAGCATGTTGCGGGCGGTGCTGGCGGCATCGGTGTAGGCAAAGACCAAGACGTTTGCAACGCCATGCAGACGTGAGTGCGGGAAAATCCGGGCGCGCAGCTCGGGGTCAAGGGCGGCGTCGGCTGACATTTCGCCCTCAAACTCGAAATCCACTTCGCGGGCATCGAGGATCTCCATTGCGGCGCGCATCCGGCGGCCGGAATCGGTATCGAGGTTGCCAAAGTTGGAGTGCGAGCAGAGCGCCACGCGGGGTGTCACGCCAAAACGCTTGGCATGGCGGGCGGCACCGATGATCGAAATGGCGATCTGTTCGGGCGTCGGCACCGGGTTGATCTGGGTGTCAGCGATGAACAACGGGCCGTCTTCCATGATCATCAACGAAAGTGCGCCCTGCGGGTGCAAGCCGCCGCGCGCCAGAATCTGGCGAACATACTCGAGGTGCCAAAGGTATTGCCCGAAGGTGCCGCAAATCATGCTTTCAGCATCGCCGCGATGCACCGCAATGGCGGCAATGGCGGTGGAATTGGTGCGCATGACAGCGCGGGCGATATCAGGGGTGACGCCGCGCCGGGCCATCAATTCGTGATAGCTGCCCCAGTAATCGCGGTAGCGGCGGTCACTTTCGGGGTTGATGATCTCAAAATCCTTGTCGGGGCGGATGGGCAGCCCGGCGCGTTCGCAGCGGGTGGCGATTACCTCGGGGCGACCGATCAGGATCGGCTTGTCAGTCATTTCTTCCAGCATGGCGTTGGCCGCGCGCAACACGCGTTCATCCTCGCCCTCGGCAAAGATGATGCGGCGGGTGGCTTGGCGTGCGGCCTCGAACACCGGGCGCATGATCAGGGCGGATTTGAACACCGAACCGTCAAGTTTCTGGCGATAGGCGTCGAGGTCGGGGATTTGCCGGGTGGCAACGCCGGTTTCCATGGCCGCCTTGGCCACGGCACTGGCGACAACGCCGATCAGGCGGGGATCAAAGGGTTTGGGGATCAGGTAATCAGCCCCGAACGTCAGCTGTTCACCCTTGTAGGCGGCGGCGGCCTCGGCGCTGGTGGTGGCGCGGGCAAGGGCGGCGATGCCGTCGATACAGGCAAGCTGCATGGCGTCATTGATCTGGGTTGCACCGACATCCAGCGCGCCGCGGAAGATGAAGGGAAAACACAGCACGTTGTTGACTTGGTTGGGAAAATCGCTGCGACCGGTGGCGATGATGGCATCGGGGGCGACCGAGCGCACGAGGTCGGGGGTGATTTCCGGCGTTGGATTGGCAAGGGCAAAAACGATCGGGCGCGGAGCCATGCGGGCGACCATTTCGGGTGTCAGAACGCCGGGGGCCGACAGGCCAAGGAACAAATCGGCGTCGTCGATCACTTCGGTCAGCGTGCGCTTGTCGGACGCTTGGGCATAGGCGGCCTTTTCGGGGTTCATATCGGCCTCGCGGCCCGCGTAAACCAGCCCGTGAATGTCGCAAAGCCAGACGTTTTCGCGCCTCACCCCCAGCTTTACCAGCATGTTCAGGCAGGCGATGCCCGCCGCGCCACCGCCGGTCGAGACGATCTTGATGTCGGCAAAGGCTTTTCCTGCCACATGCAGCGCGTTGGTGGCCGCAGCGCCGACCACAATGGCAGTGCCGTGTTGATCATCGTGGAATACGGGGATGTTCATCCGCTTGCGACAGATCGCCTCGACGATGAAACAATCGGGGGCTTTGATATCTTCGAGGTTAATGGCGCCAAAGGTGGGTTCCAGCGCGCAGACAATTTCGGCCAATTTGTAGGGGTCGGGTTCATTCAGTTCAATGTCGAAACAATCTATATTGGCAAACTTTTTGAACAGGACGGCCTTACCCTCCATCACCGGTTTAGAGGCCAGTGGTCCGATGTTGCCAAGGCCAAGAACGGCGGTGCCGTTGGTGACGACGCCAACCATATTTCCCCTTGCGGTATAACGACTTGCGGTCGACGGGTCGGCCTTGATCTCTAGGCAGGCCTCGGCCACGCCGGGGCTATAGGCGCGCGACAGATCGCGGCCATTGGCAAGCGGCTTGGTGGCGCGGATCTCCAGTTTTCCGGGTTTCGGAAACTCGTGATAATCCAGTGCCGCCTGGCGTGCATTGTCGTGCCGTGCCTCTTCCATTTTGCCCCTCCGCAATTTGGTTTAGTATTAAACTATCTTCAAAGTCCCGCAACCCTGCTTGCGCAAACACAGTTTCTGGCAAATCTTGCAAATCCGCCGCTGCCGCTTCACTCTGCGATAAAACCCAAGGGGGGCACAATGACGGAAACCCACACCCAGACCCGCGCCGAAATGCGTCTGCCAACGCAGGAATTGCGCAATGATCTGCCGTTTTACACCAAGACGCTGGGGATGCGGCTGGACATGATCTATCCGGCCGACAACCCCGAGGTGGCGGTTTTGTCGGGGCACGGTTTGCGGTTGCGGATCGAAAAAGGCGCAATCGAAGCACCGGGAACCATACGAATTTTGACCGATGACCCGGATGGTTTTGCCGGAGGGCAGCGACGGTTGGTGGCCCCCAATGGCACGATTGTGGAAATTGATGCGCTGAACCCGCCGCTGGTATTGCCGCCCACCGAACATGCGTTTGTGGTGCGCAGGCTGGCGGATCAGGCGCCGTGGGTGATTGGGCGGGCGGGGATGAATTACCGCGACCTGATCCCCTCGCGGCTGGGGGGGGCGGTGATTGCCAGCCATATTCGTATCCCCGATGGCGGCCCGGTGCCCGATATGGTGCATTTTCACAAGGTCGGGTTTCAACTGATTTTCTGCATCAAAGGCTGGGTCGATGTGGTTTACGAAGACCAGGGTCCGCAGATCCGCCTGACCGCAGGCGATTGTTTTATCCAACCGCCGGAAATTCGCCACCGGGTGCTGCATGCCTCTGATGGGATCGAGGTGATCGAGATCGGTGTGCCCGCCGAACATGTGACCGAGATCGACCATAAGATGACGCTGCCCACCGCTACTTTGCGGCCAGATCGGGAATGGCAGGGCCAGCGGTTTGTGCATAACCAAGGTGCCAAGGCCGCGTGGAAACCGTTCCGCATTCCCGGCTTCACCGCCCGCGATACCACGATCAATGCAAGCACCAAGGGCGTTGCCTCGGTGCAGGTGGCACGCCCGGATGGTACCCCTGCGCCATGGACGCGGCATGATACCGATATTTTGTTCACCTTTGTGATGGCGGGCGAAATGACACTGGAAGGCGAGGGTAAAGCCCCGTTCCGCCTGTCACCGGGCGATGCGTTTGTGATCCCGCCGGGGATGGCCACGCGGTACGCCGACCCCAGCGCCGACCTTGAACTGCTAGAGGTTTCCCTGCCGGGCGACTTTGCAACGTCGCTTCTGTAGCTTTCGCTCTGGTGAAAGTATCCCCGGGGAAGGGGTCCGGGGAGGGGGCAGGCGGCCCTCTCCCCGGCGCTTGCCGCATGCACCACGCTTGCATCCTGCGCGCCGTGGCCGCAAACTGCGACCAATTGGTCAAAAGCCGGAGGCACCATGTCCCTTCTGAAAGCTGCCACCGCGGTACGTCTGAACGCCTATGCGCCCTATTCCCAGTTCAAGGTCGGGGCGGCGATACGGGCCGCTTCGGGGGTGATTTACACCGGATGCAATGTGGAAAACGTCGCCTACCCCGAAGGCACCTGTGCCGAAGCGGGCGCAATTGCGGCGATGGTGGCGGCGGGGGACTGCAAAATTGCCGAGGTTTTGGTGATTGCAGACAGCCCCGCGCCAGTGCCGCCTTGCGGTGGATGCCGCCAGAAAATCGCGGAATTCGCGGGCCAGGATGTGCAGGTAACTTTGTGCACGACAGATGGAAAATCGAAAACCATGACGGTGGCAGATCTACTGCCCGGGGTGTTTACCGCCGCCCATATGGCGACCACGAAAGGTGGCTGTTAGATGGACGCGCGCTCGATCATCGCGCTTGTGCGCAGCGGCAAGACGCCATCGACCGAGGAATTGAACTGGTTTGCCAAGGGGCTTGCCTCGGGTGACGTCAGTGATGCGCAGGCAGGTGCGTTTGCCATGGCGGTGTTTTTGAACGGTCTGGGCGAGGTGGGGCGCGTGGGCCTGACCCGTGCGATGCGCGACAGCGGCAAGGTGCTGCACTGGGACATGCCGGGGCCAGTGCTGGACAAGCATTCCACCGGGGGCATTGGCGATTGTATTTCGCTGCTGTTGGCCCCCGCACTGGCGGCCTGCGGTGCCTATGTGCCGATGATTTCGGGGCGTGGCCTGGGGCATACGGGTGGCACGCTGGATAAATTAGAGGCAATTCCCGGCTTTCGCACGGCGCTGACCGAAGATGCGTTGCGCAAGCAATTGGCGCAGACCCGTTGCGCAATTGTGTCGGCATCGGCCGAAATTGCCCCGGCGGATCGGCGGCTATATGCCATTCGGGATGTGACCTCGACGGTGGAAAGCATTGATCTGATCACGGCGTCGATCCTGTCGAAAAAGCTGGCAGCGGGGTTGGAAGCCCTTGTTCTGGATGTGAAAGTTGGCTCTGGTGCCTTCATGAAAACCATGGAGCAAGCCGAAGCCTTGGCGCGATCTTTGGTGACGACGGCACAGGGGGCGGGCTGTATGACCACCGCACTGATCACCGATATGTCGCAGCCTTTGGCGACGGCGGCGGGCAATGCGCTGGAAGTGATCGAGGTGATGGAGACGCTGACCGGCACAAGTGTGAATTCGGCGTTGTGGGATCTGACGGCGGCGCTGGGCGGTGAGGCTTTGGCGCTGGGCGGTTTGGCTGCCGATGCGGCGGATGGGGCGGCGCGGATTGAGGCCGCGCTGGAAAGTGGTGATGCGGCCGAGTATTTTGGCCGGATGATTGCGGCGCAGGGCGGGCCGGCCGATTTTGTGGATCGCTGGCCGGACCGTTTGCCCGCAGCACCCGTGCAGCGCGAAGTGCCAAGCTTGGGCAATGGCTTTGTGACGGCGATTGATGGGTTTGCGCTGGGTCAGGCGGTGGTGCGTTTGGGCGGCGGGCGGCTGCGTGACGGCGACAAGGTTAATCCGTCGGTCGGGCTGTCGGATCTGGCGGGGATCGGCGAGGAATCGCATTCTGACCTGCCGTTGGCGATTATTCATGCCGCGACCGAAGCCGACGCCGATGCTGCCGTGCGCGCGGTGCAAGCGGCCTATAGCATCGGCGACAAGGCCCCGGCGGACCCGCCGTTGGTTCACAAAAGGATTGCCTGAGATGGCGCGTGCGTTTCTGATCGTGATGGATTCCGTCGGTTGTGGCGGCGCACCGGATGCGGCAGCCTTTGGCGACGAAGGTGCGAATACCTTGGCGCATATTGCGGCAGAATGTGCAGCAGGGCGGGCCGATGTGGGCCGGGCCGGGCCGTTGCGGATGCCGGTTTTGGATGGACTGGGGTTGGGGGCTGCGATCCGGCTGGCCTCGGGCGCCGCAACGCCGGGGTTGGCTGCGGTGCCAACGGGGCGGTTTGGGGCGGCAACCGAAGTGTCAAACGGCAAAGATACGCCTTCTGGGCATTGGGAAATGGCGGGGGTGCCAGTGCCGTGGGACTGGACCTATTTCCCCGATACCACGCCCGCTTTTTCGCCCGAACTGGTGGCTCGGGTCTGTGCTTTGGCAGGGACAGAGGGGATATTGGGCAACTGCCATGCGTCAGGGGTGCCGATCATCGAACAGCATGGGGCCGAACATATGCGGACGGGCTGGCCGATCTGCTATACCTCGGCGGATTCAGTGTTTCAGATTGCGGCGCATGAAGAAAGTTTCGGGCTGGAGCGGTTATTGACGCTGTGCAAGGCGCTGGCCCCAAGCCTGCATGCGATGAAAGTGGGTCGGGTGATTGCACGGCCGTTTGTGGGGGTTCCGGGTGCATTTTTACGCACGCCCAATCGGCATGACTATGCGATTGCCCCCCCCGCGCCGACCTTGCTGGATTGGGTGCAGGGGGCGGGGCAAGCCACCCATGCTGTCGGCAAAATCGGCGACATATTCTCGATGCAGGGGATTGATACGCTGCATAAGGGGAAATCCGACCTTGACCTTTCCGAACAATTATTGGGGCTGATTGAGTTCGCTGAACCCGGTTCTTTGACCTTTGCGAACTTTGTGGAATTTGACAGCCTATATGGCCATCGCCGTGACGTGGCGGGCTATGCGCGTGCGCTGGAATGGTTTGACGCAGCTGCCGGGACGTTTTTGGCGCGGCTGCGGCCCGGCGATCTGGCGATTTTCACAGCCGATCACGGCAACGACCCCACTTGGCGCGGCACCGAACACACGCGCGAGCGGGTGCCTGTGGTGGTGGCCGGGGCGGGCAGCGGCGCAATAGGCATCTGCGCCTTTGTGGACATCGCAGCATCGGTTGCGGCGCATTTGGGTGTACCTTCGCAAGGCACTGGAAAGAGTTTCCTATGATCGTCAAAGGCTTGCCAAAGGTCGAGCTGCATCTGCATCTGGAAGGGGCAGCACCGCCTGCGTTCATCCGGGGGCTGGCGCGTGAAAAGCACATGGATATTGCCGGGATATTTGACGAAAGCGGTGGTTATAAATTCACCGACTTCTGGCATTTCCTGAAGGTTTACGAAGCGGCAACCGAGACGCTGAAAACCCCGATGGATTACCATCGCCTGACCCTTGCCGTGCTTGAGGAAAGTGCTGCAAGTGGCGTGATCTATTCAGAAACCTTCCTGTCTCCTGATTTCTGTGGCGGGCGAGATCTGGGGGCGTGGAAGGAATATCTGCACGCCATCCGCGAAGCCGCCGAAATCGGTGAACGCACAATGGGGATCACCCTGCGCGGCATTATCACCTGTATCCGGCATTTTGGCCCCGACAAGGCGCGCGAAACCGCGATCTGTGCGGCGGAAACGGCGGGGGACTGGATTGTCGGTTTCGGCATTGCCGGAGACGAAAAAGTGGCGCAACCGAAAGACTTCCGCTGGTCTTTTGATGCGGCGCGTGAAGCGGGTTTGCGCCTTACCGCCCATGCCGGCGAATGGGGCGGGCCGGATTCCGTGCGGGACGCGCTGCATGATCTGGATGTGGAACGCATCGGGCATGGCGTGCGGGCGATTGAAGATTTGGCGCTGGTGGACGAACTGGCCGAAAAGGGCGTGGTGTTGGAGGTTTGTCCGGGGTCGAATATCGCGCTTGGGCTTTATCCCGGCTGGCGCAAACATCCGATTTCCGAGCTGATGCGGCGCGGCGTGAAAGTCACCATCTCGACCGACGATCCGCCGTTCTTCCACACCACGATGGCGCGGGAATACGATCTGCTGCACCAAGCCTTCGATTGGGACGAGGGGGTTTTTAGCGGCATCGCGCGAACCTCGCTTGACGCGGCGTTTTGCGACGCAGATACCCGTGCCCGTATGCTGAAACGTCTGGAGGCCGCCCATGCTTGATCATTTGACCGTCGTCAATCACCCGCTGGTGCAGCACAAGCTGTCGATCATGCGCGACAAAAACACCTCGACCGCCGGATTTCGCCGCCTGCTGCGCGAGATCAGCCTGTTGCTTGCCTATGAGGTGACGCGCGAGCTGGACATGACCACAATGCGCATCGAGACCCCGATCGAGGCGATGGATGCGCCGACGCTGGATGGCAAGAAACTGGTGCTGGTGTCGATATTGCGGGCGGGCAATGGGTTGCTGGACGGAATATTGGAGCTGATCCCGGCGGCGCGTGTCGGGTTCATCGGGCTTTACCGCGACCCCAAGACGTTAAAGCCGGTGCAATACTACTATAAGGTGCCAGATCAGTTGGAAGACCGGACCACGATTGTGGTCGATCCGATGCTGGCAACGGGGAACTCTTCGGTCGCGGCGATTGATTTATTGAAACAATCGGGGGCCAAGAATATCCGGTTTTTGTGCCTGTTGGCCGCTCCAGAGGGGATTGCCCGCATGAAAGCGGCACATCCTGACGTTCCTATCGTAACTGCCGCAGTAGATAGCCACCTGAATGACCATGGATATATTGTACCGGGGCTAGGGGATGCGGGTGACCGCATGTTTGGCACAAAATAAGGGATTTGCTCTTTACTTGGAAACAATCCTGCCGCATCATTGCCCCTACGCTACATGGGGGTAGTCATGCTGTTGAAGATTGCTTCGGCTGCCGTTCTGGCCGCCGTGATAGGTGCAAGTTCGGTCGCGTCGCAGACGCTCGACCAAATTGGTGGTCCGCGTGAATTGCCACCATCCTCGTTCAAGGGCCAGATGTATGTCGATAGCCGCGGCTGCGTGTTCCTGCGCGCGGGGTACGGCGGCCAGCAAAACTGGGTGCCTCGGGTGTCGAAGGATCGCAAGGTTCTGTGCGGCTATCCGCCGACTTTGGCCTCGCTTGGCAAACCTTTGCCGCAAGACAGCGAAACCGATGTCGTTGTGGCTGCACCTGCGCCGACCCCCGCCCCAGTGGCGCGCGTGGCGACCGGCAAACCGATGGAAACCATTGCCTCGCTGACGACGGCCCCCAAAATCCGGGCCACTGCGGCGCAAGCGCCGGCTGAGATTGTGAATTACGCCGCGCCTGCAGTGACGCTGCCACAAGCGCCGGTACGCCAAGTGCAAGCACCAATGGTGCAGGCAATTTCGGCAGGATCGACGGGCAATAAAATCGGCTGTTACACTTCGGCGCCGGTGCCGGTTCGGGTGGCCACGTCAAACGGTGGGTCGGCAGTGCTTTGCACCCGCGGCGACGGCAGCTTTACCGGGGCGCGCGCGCCGATTTACGCGACCGTGGCGCAGGTCGGCAACCGCATTGGTGCCGGGCTTTACGAGCCTGCTGGCGGTCTTGTGACGCGGTCTTCTAACGTGGCATCCGCGACGGCACCGCAGGTTTATGCTACCGCTGCTGTAGCGCCCATCAAGGTGCCAAAGGGCTATAAACTTGCGTGGACCGATGACCGTTTGAACCCCAATCGCGGCGTTGGCACGGTGGCGGGGCAGGCGGCGCAGGATCAGATCTGGACGCAAGAGGTGCCGGCGGTTCTGGTTGCCGCTCAGCCAAAGGGGACCGCGCGTGTGGTCAAGGTGCGCCGCGTTGTGGTGTCATCGCAGTCGGTGCCGCAGGTGGTGGTGTCAACCAAGTCGGACGCGACTGCGCGGGTGGTAGCCCCTGCCACGCAAGGCAAGTTCTATGTGCAGGTCGGAACCTTTGGGGTTCCCGCCAATGCCGAAGGCGCGAAGACACGACTTCGGTCGGCAGGGCTGCCTGTTGGCACGGCCAAGATTTCCAAAGCGGGCAAGCCGTTGCAGATTGTCTTGGCGGGGCCGTTCGCAGACTCTGGATCAGCGCAGGCTGCACTTTCGGCGGCACGCGGTGCCGGATTTGGCGATGCGTTCATCCGCTAAGCATTGAAATAGAAATAAAAAGTCGGGCAGAATCAACCTTGCGCCCCCTTGCATCTGCAGGGGGGCGCCTTTCTTTTTCTGATCACTCGGAACAGATGGCTTGCAGGCTGATCCAGTCGCCATCAGCCAGCAGTGGCTGCGCGGCTTTGGCGGCAAAAGGATCGGCCTCGATCAGGCCCAATACTGCCTCGCCCGACGGATCGAGCGCATAAGCGTAAGGTGTCGATGCCAATTCGGCGCTGGCAAAACGACCAAGCAGGGTGGCGTCGTCCATTGGCGCTGCGGGTTCGCGCAGCCGGGTTTCGGCATAGCCTGCCACCGCTTCGGGCGGCAGAACCCCAGTGGTCAGCAGGCCAAACGTGGCGCGCAGCCCGGCGTAGTGCAGAAGCGCGAGCATCGGGTCGCGCGATTCGGCGCGGGCTACTTCGGCCAAAGCAAAGCCTGCGGCAACCTCGGGGCCATCATGGTCTTCAATCAGGCTGCGGTGCAGGGCGATGATTTGCCCCGGCAAGTGCAGCGATTGCATGCCGCCATCGCGCAGGATGAAAATCTGCGGCCCATTTGGCCCAAATACTCGGGTGCTAAGGGCCGCTAACGCCTGTTGTCCCATCTGACCGTTGCAGGGTGCGCCGGTGACCCGGCCCAGATCAGCCAGCGCCATGCGGCCAATTTCGCTGCGGGTAGTGGGGGGGATAACCGAAGCAGTATGGGTTTCCAGCGCGCCGGGCAGCCAGAATACGCCAAGTCCCAGCACCAGCACGGTCGAGCCAGCCAGAATGGAGGCGCGCAGGCGACCCGGCTTTGGACGCGACTGTTCCAGCGCACCGCGCACGGTTTCCAGCGCGGCGATCATGTCATGGTCGTCAAGTTCCAAGGTTTCCAGCGCATCGGGACCAGGGGAAAACACCGCGGGCGTCTCGCCGGGGTTCTGGCGTTCAACGGCGGGCAGCGACCAATGTGTCAGCGCGATTTCAGTACGCGGATCCGACAGCACCAACGAGGTTTCACCGAAATTGACCACCACCTCACGGCGTTGTGCCTCGGGCGAGTCGCGCCAAAGGCCGGGGCTTTCCAGTTTCTGATACTTTTTCAGCGCCGTCATGGGCGGGGTGGGCCTTAGTTTGCCTTTGTTAAAGGGACGTTAGCGCAGGGGGCGCAAAGGCACAATCATTTGTGCAGGAACCATCGGCTTGCGCAAGCATTGGGGCATCTTTCTGACC
>JBAVTI010000023.1:0-4350 GCA_049696055.1 Paracoccaceae bacterium
GCGATCCGGCAACCGAAGACTTCTGGTTCTGCGGCCTGCCATCGGTGCCCGGCAAACCCTATTGCGAAGCCCATGTCGGCGTCGCCTTCCAACCGATGAGTGCGCGGCGCGACCGCCGTCGCTGAACCCCGCGAAACCCAAAGGGCGCAGCACCCCCTGCGCCCTTTCGTATTTCCCCCCGTGGAAACCAGTCTCGGGGCCATCGAGGCCCCTCCCCCGGTGCTGACGCGGATCTTTTCTGCCCGCATTCACCTGTTTTCAAATATCCCCCGCGGAGCGTTCCGTCGCCAACAACATGGCGCAACGTTTGATCACCGTCCACTCGCACGCCCAACGCCGGACGCTCCGCGGGGAGTATTTCAGCAAAGAAAAAACCGGTCGTTCAGTCCCGTCCCACCCGCAGGTGCCAAAGCCGCATGAGGGGCCTCGATGGCCCCGAAAGCGGCTCCCGTGGCAAGGGTCAGTTTCCGCCACCCAAAAGCCGTTCCAAGGCGCGCGCGGCTTCGGCCTCCAAGGCCTCTTGCGCGCGCCTGCGGGCGGCGTCTTCCAGGCTTTCGCCGGCCCCCTGCACGATGCCCAATTCGTCCGACAGCCTGGCTGCCGCTTCAGCCTCCAGCCGCAACCGTTCCGCTTCGACCCGCGTTTTCAGCCGTTCCGCTTCGGCGTCCAGTTTCTGCTGCGCCAAATACTCAAGATCCAGTTTGATCGTCGGGTCCGCCCAGGGCCCCGAAATCAGGATCGGCACCGTCACGCCCCCTGTCCCATCCGCTGCCGCCAAGGCGGTCGCCAACAACCGGTATTGCACCAGCCTCGCCCCGATCCCCACGGTGCCTGCGCCTGTCGCCCGGATCAGCGGTGCCACCAACTTCAGATCATCGCTGCGCAACACACCTTCATCGATGCTGAACCCCGCAGCGATACTGTCGAAAATCGTCTTCGCCCCCTCGCCTATGTAACTTGCATCCAGCGTCCGCAGCATGCCTGCCACATCAAGCCCTTGCAGTTCGCCCTTGCCAAAGGCCACCCGGCCACTGCCCGACAAACCCGCCATGATCGCCATGATCGAATTGCCAACGCCCAGGAATTTCACCGCCCCATCGCCAGTCCCGATTAGCCGGTCATACCCTGCCACATCGTCAAGCAAGGGCTGCATCGCCAGCCCCTTGGCCACCAGATCGCCGCCGACCGACAGCCCGCCCCGCCCGTTCACCACGAACTTGCCCACAATCGTGCCGCCATAGGCCGCCATCTGACGAATATCAAACACCGCCCGCGCACGATCATTGGTGATCAGCACGCGCACAGCCCCCAGCTTTGCCGCCCCCAGATCGACGCTTTCCGCCGTCAGCGCCACTTCGGCATCCATCGCGGCCAGCCCGCTTACGTCGATCGCCGCCGCCGACCACCCGCCGCTTGTCTGCGCGCCGCCAATCTCACTGTCGCCCCCCGACGCAGGCCCGGCAAAGCTCAGGGCCCCTGCCGCCACTTGCGCGCTCAACTTGGGCCGCGCCCCAGCCATCACCAGATCGGCATCGCCGCTTAGCCGGTTGCCATCCAGCACCACAGTACCACCCCGCAGATGCACCGACCCCTTGTCGGTCAGCGTAAGCCCGCCCGCCACCGACACCTCGCGTGCGCCAAACCCCAGCGGTACCCCCGCCGCCGATTGGCCCGTCAACGCCATCACCGCCCCAAGATCGCCCAAATCCGCATCCAGCTCGCCTGCCGCCATCAGCGGCGCAAACCCCGCCCGCCCGTCAAACGCCAGCTTGGCCGCACCCGCCGTTCCGGCCAAAACCACCGGCACCACCTGACCCGCGACAAACGGCCCAAACTCGGCAATCCTGGCTTTCAGATCAAAGGCCTGACCGTTGATCTGTGCTGCCAGCACCAGATCAACCGGCCCGTCAAACCGGGGAATGGCAACCTCCGCTTCGATCCCACTGACACTCAGCTTGCGGCCTGTCTCATGATCCAGATAGCTCACAACACCGCCGCTGATCACCCCTTTGCCAAGCGTGAACGGCCTGCCCGCCGCCACCATCGCCCCCGAGGTATCGCCCGCCCCCGCCCCGCCGCTCTTGCCAAATTCCCAGTTGCCGCGCCCGTCCCGGGCACGCTCCAGAATGATCACCGGGCGGGTGGCGATGATCTCGGTAATCTTCACCTCGCCGCCAATCAGCGCCCCCATTTCCAGCCCGATCACCATCGCCTCGGCCCGCAACAACGGCCCCTGATCCGACCAATCGGCGTTCGAGATCCGCACCGCCCCGGTCTTCACCCCCAGCACCGGCCAAAACGTCGGCCTCACCGCGCCGTCGATCGTCAAAACCCGCCCGGTGATGCGGGCAAACTCGGCCGCAGCCAAAGCCGCCACCTTGCCCGTGGGGATCAGCAACACCGCCCCCACCGCCACCACCGCCAGCACCAGAACCAACGCCACCAGCCGCACCATCCACCGCATGCCGTCACCTCGTGCAAATGGCCCAACCCTTGGCCCTGAGCAAAGCCTAAGCAACACGGGGCATCGCAGCAAGCGACACCCCGCACCCGCCGCATCCCCGGCAGGGTTTTGCTTACTCTGACAAATCTCGGCGGCTTAGAACTTGCGCGACCAGCCGATGGATACCGCAAACTGGTTCATATCAATGCCCACCTGCCCCGGCGTCGGCCCTTGGGGTGTCATCTCAACCCCGACCACCTGCACATTCGGCGCATAGACCACCGAGAAATCAACCGTGTCGCGGTCTGATGCGGCCCAGCTGCCGCCAAGCGTATAGTGGTTGGTCACCACCCCCGGTGCCAGAATGCCCAAGGTCACGTCCTCGGGCCCGATCGGGTTCGAGGCATGGGCATACCCCGCCCGCCAGGTCATGCGGTCGTTTTGCGCCCAGGCAAGGCCCAGCTTGACCACATCCACATCATCCCAGCCAAAACCAGTGCCGCCCACCGCCCCCAACGGCAGCGCCGTAGCCCCGTTGCCGATTGCCGGAATCCCCGAATAGAAAATCTTCTGATAATCCAGCATCACCGTCAGCGCAGGCGTCGCATCCCAGGCAACCCCGGCGCTGATATTCGCCGGAATGTCGAAATCGCCACCGTTCTCAAACAGACCTGCATAATTGTCGAACTTCGTCATGTTGATCTTGGTCTGCCCCGAAAGCCCCAGCCGCAGCGTCGGCGAAACCTCATAGCTCAGGCCCGCCCGCAACCCGATGCCATAAGAATAATCCCGGCCCCGGTCGGTCAGATTGGCCGGATCGCTAGAGATCCCGCCAAAGGCCCCCAGCCCACTGGCCTTGAACCCCTGCACCGCCAGCGTTGGCGCAATCCCCCAGGCAAGCGGCCCCGATTTCTGCGCATAAGTCACCGACAAGAACAGCTGCGTCAGATCAACCCCCGCCGCGCCAAAGCAATAAACCCCGGTGCCCGGCGTGCCGGCAGGGCAGGGATTGCTGCGCGCAAAGGCGCTATAAGACGTGTTCATCCCGCCATTGCCATAGGCGGCAAAGTTCAGCACCGCCCCATTGGCCAGCGGCCGGTTATAAGCAAAATTCGGGATCAGAAACACATCGCGCCCGCTGCGCCAGGATCCCGCCCCCACGAATTGCGTCCCCGTGCCGGTATAGCCCCGGTCGGGCATGAAAACCTCGGCCCCGAAACTTAAGCTGTGCCCCAGCCCCGCCACTGCCGCCGGGTTGATGGTCGAGGCCATGGCATCACTGCCCGGATCGGCCACCCCCGCCCCGCCTTGGCCGCGCTGCACCGGGCCAAAGCCCAGCGCCACATAGCCCTCGGTCGCCTGCGCCGCACTTGCCACCACGGCAAGGCAAAGCGCCGCCGTTCCCGCCCCAAGGCGAGTCATTTGGTTCACTGTCATGTCGTCCTCCCTGTTCGTTTGGGCGCTCAGAACCGGCTCTCCCTGCCGCATCCCCGAACTGCGTCCTCTTCCAAGACTCAGTCGCGCCGTTACTCAGTTAAATATGAATATATAAATATACAAAGCTCTTTCTTTCGCCGTACCCCTGAAAATGCCCGCCCGCACCGCTGGCCCGGCCTACCGCAACCGAAACCGCGACCGCAGCCCTAGGCCAAGAAAGAACAAAAGCGGCAGCGCCACCACCGTCTGCACCCCCGCATAAACCTGCAACACCCTCGGAAGATTGGCCATAAAGTCCGCGTCAAAATACAGCCGCCCAAAGCCAAATACCTGAAACATATTGGAAAAGCTGAACGCAATCGCCGTTCCCATAGGTTGCGCATAGCCAACTGCCGTCAGAAAATAGCCCCAGAACAGCGCAAACCCCAGCGCCCAACATCCACCAAGCCAAGCGGAAGGCAAAGCAATGC
>JBAVTI010000024.1:0-2532 GCA_049696055.1 Paracoccaceae bacterium
CGATTAGGGACGTTGAAATGCCAATCCTGTCGCTGCAATCGGTGTCGAAATCTTTCGGCGCGCTAAAGGTCACGGATGACGTGAGCTTTGATCTGGCCAAGGGCGAGGCGCTTGGCATTATTGGCCCGAACGGGGCCGGAAAATCGACGCTGTTCAACCTGATCGCGGGCAATCTGAAGCCCAATCAGGGGCGGGTGTTTCTGGATGGCCGCGATGTAAGTGATCAGTCGACCATGCAGCGCTGCGCCAGCGGGATCGGGAGGAGCTTTCAGATACCGCAGCCGTTTGCGCATCTGACGGTTTACGAAAACCTGCTGGTGGCGGCGCGGTTTGGCGGGGCGATCTCGGGGCATGATGCGCCGGGGTTTTGCATGGAAATTCTAGGCCGCACCGGGCTTGGCGCGCAGGCGGACAAGGTATCGGGCGGGTTGCCGTTGTTGCAGCGCAAGCGGCTGGAACTGGCGCGCGCGATGGCGACCGCCCCTCGGGTAATTTTGCTGGATGAAATTGCCGGTGGGCTGACCGAGGGCGAGTGCCATGAATTGGTGGCGACGATCCGGCAGATCCATGCCGAGGGGACGGCGATTATCTGGATTGAACATGTGTTGCACGCGCTGAACTCGGTGGTCGAGCGGTTGATGGTGCTGAACTTTGGTAAGATGCTGATGATTGGCGCGCCGGACAAGGTGATGGCATCGCCGGAAGTGCGCGAGATTTATCTGGGGATCGAGGCATGACAGCGCTGCTGGAAATAACGGGGCTGACGGCCAATTACGGGGATTTTCAGGCGCTGTTTGGCGTGGATTTGACGCTGAATGCGGGCGAGACGGTGGCAATCATTGGGGCCAACGGGGCGGGCAAAACCACGCTGATGCGGACCATCACCGGGATTGTGCGCGCGGTGTCAGGGACAATTGCGCTGGACGGCACACCGCTTGGCGCACAGGAGGCCCCGGATGTCTTGATGGCGGGGGTGGCGATGGTGCCAGAGGGGCGCAAGCTGTTTGCATCGCTGTCGGTAGAGGAAAATCTGCTGATCGGCGCACATGCGCGCAAGGTTGCCGGGCCGTGGAATTTGGCCTCGGTTTACGCGCTGTTTCCGATTTTGAAAGAGCGTCGGTTGTCGCCGGGGACGGCGCTTTCGGGCGGGCAGCAACAGATGGTGGCGATCGGGCGGGCGTTGATGAGCAACCCGCGGGTGCTGCTGTGTGACGAGATTTCGCTGGGCCTTGCCCCGGTGATCATCCGCGATATTTACGCGGCGGTGCCAAAGATCAAAGCCAGCGGTGCATCGCTGATCGTGGTTGAACAAGACATCGGCCAAGCCCTGAAAATTGCGGATCGGGTGTACTGCATGATGGAGGGACGGGTGACGCTGACGGGCACCCCGGCCAGCCTGTCACGCGCCGCCATTCATGACGCCTATTTCGGAGTAAGCGCATGATCTGGGTGGATACCATCGTGCAGGGCATTCTGCTGGGCGGGCTATATGCGCTGTTTGCGGCGGGGCTTAGTCTGGTTTTTGGCATCATGCGGCTGGTCAATCTGGCGCATGGCGATTTGATCGTGCTGGCGGCCTATCTGATTCTGGGCGTGATGTCGGTGTTTGGGCTGCATCCGTTCGTGGCGGTATTGATCGCGGCGCCAGTGATGTTCTGCGCGGGCTGGTTGTTGCAGACCTATGTGCTGAACCGGGTGCTGGGCGACGATATTTTGCCGCCGCTACTGGTGACTTTCGGGCTATCGGTGGTGATCCAGAACGGGTTGCTTGAAAGCTTTAGCGCCAATAGTCAAAAGCTGACGGCGGGGGCGATTGAGGCGAAGTCGATGATGATCGGCCCGGTGGCGGTAGGAGTGATGCCACTTTTGACGCTGCTATCGGCGGTAGCGGTGATCTTTGCGCTGAACCAGTTGTTCTATCGCACCGCGTTGGGGCGGGCGTTCCGGGCAACCTCGGATGATACGACCACGGCGCAGTTGATGGGTATCCGGCCTGCGCGTGTGTTCGCCATGGCAACCGGGATCGCGCTGGTGGTGGCGACCATTGCGGCGCTTTACTTGGGCACCCGTGCCAACTTTGACCCATCAGTTGGTCCGGCGCGGCTGCTTTATGCCTTTGAGGCGGTGATCATTGGCGGCTTGGGCAGCCTTTGGGGCACCTTGGCGGGCGGCATCGTGATCGGCGTGGCGCAGGCTTTGGGTGCGGCGGTGAACCCGGAGTGGCAGATATTGTCGGGCCATATCGCCTTCGTGTTGGTGCTGCTGCTGCGCCCGCGCGGTCTGTTTCCGCGCGCAAATGATTGAGGATACAATGGTAAGATCTTCTTCCTTGATCGGACGCCCGATAGCTGCGTTGACCGGGTTGGCGCTGGTGGCTGCCCTGATTGCCGTGCCGGTGATCGCGCCGCGGGCGGTGACGCAGGATTTGTTCATGATCCTGACCTTGTTGGTGCTGGCGATGAACTGGAACATGCTGGCGGGTTTTGCCGGTTTGGTTTCGGTTGGGCAGCAAGCTTTTGTAGGGATTGGTGC
>JBAVTI010000025.1:0-2385 GCA_049696055.1 Paracoccaceae bacterium
TGCGCTGGGGGCAAGATCAGACCTGGGTGCAATTCTATGCCCTGCGCGCATCGCAGGTGGCCGATATCTGGGCGCAGGTCTTTGGTGATCAGGCCAAGGCGCGTCTGGTGCGGGTAATAGCCACACAAACCGGCGTTTTGGGGATTGAAGACACGATCCTGAACGCGCCCTTGGTGGTCGGCGAAGGGCAGGCTGCACCGGTAACGCATTTCGATGCCTATGCCGTAACAGGGTATTTTGCGGCGCTTTTGGGCAGCGATGAAAAGCATGATCTGGTGCGCGGTTGGCTGGCAGACAGTCTTGCGGCGGTGAATGTGGATGCAGACGCGCAAGGTATGGCCGGGGCTGTGCGCGATGCCTATGTGGCCTCACACCGCTTTGATCGCGCCACGTCCCTTGCGGCGCAAGAACTGGCGGATGGCTCGCTGTCTGGCTGGCCCGCCGATACGCTGCACGAGCTTTTGACCCAGGTTTTGCCGTATCAAGCCGACGTGGCCAAAAAGTATGGGCTGCAATTGATGATGTACGAAGGCGGCAGTCATGTGGTGGGCTATGGGGCGCAGGTCGAGGACGGCGAACAAGTGGCATTTTTTCAGCACCTGAATTTCTCACCCGAAATGGGCGCACTCTATCAACGGCTTTTGGTGGGGTGGAAACGGCTGTCGGATGCACCCTTTAACGCCTTTGTCGATGTGTATGCCCCGACGAAATGGGGTAGCTGGGGGGCGTTGCGGCACCTTGGTGATGACAATCCGCGCTGGCAGGCTTTGGCACAGGGCTGCGGCAAGTGCTAAGCGTCATCATCCCCGCTAGCAATGAAGAAACCTATATTGGCCAATGCCTTGGCGCGCTACTTACCTCTGAGACCGTGCCGGGCGGGGCCGAAGTGGTGGTGGTGGCGAACGGCTGCCACGATGCAACTTTCGATATCGCGCGTGGTTTTGCGGGCCGGGCGGCTGCGGCAGGGTGGGGGTTTGTGGTGCTGGATCTTGCTCAGGGCAGCAAACCCGCTGCATTGAACGCTGGCGATAACGCGGCGCAGGGTGAAATGCGGGCCTATCTGGATGCCGATGTGCAGGTAGCGCCTGCGCTGATGGCACAACTGGTGTCTGTGCTATTGCGCGACGCACCTGCCTATGCCAGCGGCACACCGGTTATTCCGCGCCCCAAAAGCTGGGTTACACGGGCCTATACCCGGTTCTGGCAGTGCTTGCCTTTCGCGCAAAGTACCGCCCCCGGTTACGGCCTGTTTGCGGTGAATGCGGGGGGGCGTGCGCGGTGGGGTGCGTTTCCCGGCATTATTTCCGACGACACTTTTGTGCGCCTGCAATTTATGGCGGACGAGCGGCTTCAATGCCCCGCGACCTACACTTGGCCGATGATCGAGGGGTTTGCGCCTTTGGTTCGGGTACGGCGCAGGCAAGACGCTGGTGTCGCAGAAATAGCCCGTCTTTTCCCCGACTTGCCAGGCCGCGAGGGCAGACCCGCAATGGGCATCCTTGATCTCACCAAAATGGCGCTGCGCGACCCGCTGGGTTTCGGCACCTATGCGGCGGTTTCGGTGGCCGTTCGGTTGCGGCGCAGATCGAAAAGCTGGACACGCGGCCGCTGATCCTAAACCGACGGGCGTAAATCGCCCCACCCACACCTGCGCGCATATTCGCGCGGATCGGTATCCGTCTCTACCGACATACCCAGCCGGAAATCATGCGATCTCCAGTCACGCCAGCGGTTTCGCAGCAAATGCAGACCCGAGCGGCTGATCTTCACAATTGGCGTATACATCGGCAAACGCGCGGCCCATTTGCGCTGCATAAAGCGGTAGCATTCGAAATAGTCCTGCCCAAGCGCCCGGTGGTACCGGTCGTTGTGAATGCACGGCAACGCCACCACGTAGGCACCTTTTCCGGCAGCCCAAGCCGTCTGCACGATATCGGTGCCATACATGTGCCAATCGGGCAGCGCTTCGTCAAAGCGCAGACCCGAATCCCGGCGCAGCACGATCAGCAATTCATCAAAGCTTTGCACCGGTTCGGGGGTCAGCGGCACCCGGCCCACAATCATCCCCAGGGACGACGACCACACCGGGCCGAAAGGCCGCACATCCATCCCGACGCCAAACGCCCCAAGCAGTGCCCAGTTCGGGTCATGCGCCGTCAATTCGGCAATCCGGGCGCGCAGCAGATCGTCCCATCCCTCGGGCAGGAAC
The DNA here is from genome assembly GCA_049696055.1 of Paracoccaceae bacterium. Lineage (GTDB taxonomy): Bacteria > Pseudomonadota > Alphaproteobacteria > Rhodobacterales > Rhodobacteraceae > JBAVTI01. Next base: position 2,210 of record JBAVTI010000025.1, read on the forward strand.
ACGTCATGGTGGGCGAACACGATGATGTCTTCGGTGGTTGCATCCAACACGCGGTTATAGGCGATGCTGGCAGAGGGTGCATCGGTCTCAACATGCAGTTTCATGGCCCCTGTGGCCAGCATCGGCGACAGTTTCAGATTGGCCTCCAGAATGGCCGGGGAATGGCTGGCGGTGGC
>JBAVTI010000026.1:0-7915 GCA_049696055.1 Paracoccaceae bacterium
CGTATAACCTGTTGCAGCCCGAGATCTCGGGGCAGCTGAAAGCGCGCAAGGTGCAAACACTGGAGGCGCGCAAACCCGATGTGATTGCTGCCGGAAATATCGGGTGCATGATGCAGATCGGGTCTGGAACCGGGGTGCCAGTGGTGCATACGGTTGAGCTTTTGGATTGGGCGACGGGTGGGCCGAAACCCCGCGCCTTGAGCGGTAATTAAGCTTTGCCACAAATTCGCCGCAGTCTTTGGGTAGGCGCGAGGCAATGCCCGGAGGTTTCATGCGCTTTTACCTGATTTTGCTGATGTATTTGACGCTTGGGCAGATGTCCCCGGTGGCGGCGCAAGAAAGCACATTAAAACAACTGGCTACGGGCGATGACAGCCGGGGCTGGGATGCCGTCGGGCGGTTGAACCTGGGGACGAAGGGGTTTTGCACCGGGGCGTTGATCGCGCCACAGCTGGTGCTAACCGCGGCGCATTGCCTTTTTGACAAGGAAACCGGCGCGCGGATAGACCCGACCGAAATCGAGTTTCTGGCGGGCTGGCGCAATGGCCGGGCGGCGGCATATCGCGGCGTGCGGCGGGCGCTGGCACATCCGGATTTTGTGTATTCCGGCGCGGAATTGCTGGCACGCACTGCCTTTGACGTGGCGTTGATCGAGCTGGATCAGCCGATCCGCCTGCCGTCGATTGTGCCCTTTGACACCGATCCCCGGCCCATGAAGGGTGACGAGGTCGGCGTGGTTTCCTATGCGCAGGGCCGGGCCGAAGCGGCAAGTTTGCAAGAGGTTTGCCATGTGCTTGGCCGTCAGCCGGGGGTGCTTGTGCTGTCATGCAATGTCGATTTTGGATCATCAGGTGCGCCGATTTTTTCAATGCGCGACGGGGTGGCGCGCGTGGTCTCGGTGGTGTCGGCCAAGGCCGATATCGAGGGGCAGCAAGTGGCACTTGGTACCTCGTTAGAGGAACCGCTGGCCGATCTGATGGCCGAACTAGAGGCGGGCGATGGGGTGTTTACCCACGGCAGCGCTACTGTGCGGACGCTATCCGGCAATCAGATCGGTGGCGCCAAATTCGTGAAACCCGACGCGCCTTAGGCCTCTTGAAAGCGGACAAATCTGTTCCCACATCGGGATGACCGGGTGCCATGACGGGCCCGGCAAACCCGCCTGTCCCCCAAAAGGAAGGCAGCATCGCTTGATGAGGATGAAATGCGCAGCTTTGATTTCGCACCGCTTTACCGTGCTACCGTGGGCTTTGACCGGATTGCCGATCTGATGGATCGCGCCTTGGTCGGCGATGGAACGCAACCCACCTATCCCCCCTACAACATTGAAAAGACGGCTGAAAATGCTTATCGCATTTCCGTAGCCGTGGCCGGGTTTACCCAAGATGAACTGACGGTCGAGGTAAAGGACGGCACGTTGCATGTGGCCGCCCGCAAGGCATCCGAGGAAGGCCAGCCCGCCTATCTGCATCGTGGCATCGCAACCCGCGCCTTCGAGCGTCGCTTTGCGCTTGCCGATCATGTGCGCGTGACCGGGGCGCTGCACGAACACGGCATGCTGCATATCGACCTGGTGCGCGAGACCCCCGAGGCGTTGAAACCCCGCCGGATCGAGATTGCGCGCGCAGGCGACGTTGCGCAAAAGGCGATCGAAGGGCAGGCGGTCGAGGCCAAAGTGGCGGAAACTGTCAGCGCCTGATTTCGCACTGAAAATACAAAGGCCCCGGATCATTTCCGGGGCCTTTTTGTTTGGCTACTGCGGCGACAGGCTTTGTGCCATCCGCATCAGATTGACCGCCTCGATACGATAGCCGAACGCATCATCGCCGCGCGATTTTAGCGCCAGATCAATGGCTTGGTCCCATCCCCAATCGCCAAGGTAGCGGGCACCACTCAAAATCTGACCAAAGCCTGCCATGGCCACGGCAAATTGGGCGTCGGTTGATGCGGGGCCACCATCCGGGGTGATCGGGATTTCGATCAAGGCCGAGATATCCTCGCCGGGGGCTTTGTAGCGCAGGCGCAAGAAACCAAGTTCGCCAGCCTCGCCAATCGGTTGTGCTGTGCCATAGCGCAGCGGGTCGTTCAGCAAAGCGGGGCTGTTTGGGGCGGTGATTTCATAAATTGCGGTCACAGTATGGCCCGCGCCGATTTCGCCCGCGTCGATGCGGTCGTTGTTGAAATCTTCGCGGGCAAGGGCGCGGGTTTCATAGCCGATCAAGCGGTATTCGGCGACGGTTGCGGGGTTCCATTCCACTTGGATTTTCACATCGTTGGCAATGGGGAAAAGTGCGCCAGTCAATTGATCTACAAGGACTTTTCGTGCCTCATTCAGCGTGTCGATATAGGCCGCAGTGCCGTTGCCGTTTTGCGCCAAAGCTTGCATGGTGGCGTCATCCAGATTGCCCCGCCCAAAGCCGAGAACCGAAAGATAGGTGCCGGTATCGCGCTTTTTGGCGATATAGGCGGTCAGGCCTTCGGGATCATCAATGCCGACATTGAAGTCGCCATCGGTCGCCAGCAAAATGCGAGAAACCTGGCCCTCGCCGCCCATTTTTTCGGCCACCTGATAGGCCAGCGCCAGCCCTTCGGCCCCCGCCGTAGCGCCGCCCGCGGCCAAATTGTCGAGTGCGGCCAGAATTTTGGCCGAATCACCCGCCTGGGTCGGGCTAAGAACTTCGCCAGCCGAGCCTGCGTAGGCGACCATTGCGATCTCATCCTCGGGGCGCAATTGTGACAGAAGAAGCTTAAGAGACTGTTTCAGCAGTGGCAATTTATTCGGTTCGTCCATGCTACCCGAGGTGTCGATCAGGAACACGAGGTTCAGGGGCGGGCGATCCTTTAGTGCGGGCAAGCGGCCCTGCAGGCCGATATGAACAAGGCGCGTGCCGGGATTCCAGGGGGTTTGCATCACGGTGACGGTGCTTCTGAACGGTGCCTCGCCCGCATCGGGGGCGGGGTAGGCGTAGGGAAAATAGTTCACCATTTCCTCGATCCGAACGGCATCTGTCGGGGGCAATTGGCCGTAGTTCAGGCTGTTGCGAATCACCGCATAGCTGGCGGAATCGACATCAATCGAGAAGGTCGAAACCGGTTCTTCGGCGGTGACTTTCACCGGGTTGGCAGCGGCGGTGGCGAATTCTTCTGTGTTTTCAAGCGGTGATATTGCGGAATCAGGGCTGCTGCCGACCAATCCATTCATCGGGGCTTGCTCGAATTCGATTTGGGCACCGGCACCGGCATAGCCTTCGGGGGCAGCCTTGCGGGCCAAAGGCGCGGGGGAAATAGTCGGGGCGGGTGCGTCGGCCATCAGGGTGGCACCAGCATCGGCTTCGGCAGCAGGGGCCGGTTCGCCGAGGGGGGCGGGTTGGGTGACGGTATCTGCAAGCTCTCCTATTGCCACGGATTCGGCGGGGGTTTGGGCTAGGGGTTTCGGGGCCGCGGGTTCGGGTTGCAGCACGATTTCCGGGGCAGAGGGCAGTGGTTTATCCAGCAGCGGCAGGGTGACAACGACGCCGACGCACAGCGCGACGATCGACGTGGTGGCAGCCATTGCCTGCCGGGAGGTGAGGGAATTCAGCATGTTACGCACTCCGTTCAGGAACCCCGCCTGCTTTGGGCGGTCTGAATTGAGACGTTCGGAAGTATCCGATCCTTGGAGGCCATCAAAATTTTTCATGGCCTGCGCAATTGCGTCGGCTTTAGCCGCCGGATCAGGGCGGGGAGATTTGCGCAAAGCGTCGCGCAGGACGTCTAGATCATCCGTCATTTTGCCTCCTCGGCCGCGATGGCGCGCAGGCGTTTCTTTACTTCGGACATCCGCCAGGCAATGGTGCCTTCAGAGAGGCCAAGCACGGATGCGGCCTCGGCTTGGGTCATGTCTTCGCCCAAAACCAAAGCCACGGTATCGCGCAGTTCCGGGGCGAGGCGGGCCATGGCGTGGTAAAGCCAATCTTGGGCTGCGGCATCTTCTGCCATGGCATCCTGTCGGGCGATTTCCCAATCACCCCAACCACTTGCAGCACGGCTACGGCTGGCCTGGCGGCGACGCAGATCGTGGGCGGCGTTGACGGTGACGCGATAAAGCCATGTGGTAAACCGGGCTTCGCCACGCCAGTTGTGCAGTTTTGCGGGCAGGGCGGCGCAGATATCCTGGGTCAGATCCTGCGCCTCGGCACGGCTGCCGGTTAGCCGGTAGCTAAGGCCAAATACGCGGTCGTAATGCCGCGATAGCAGCGACGCAAAGGCATTACGGTCGCCGTTTGCGGCGGCGGTAGCCAGGGTTTCATCGGGCGTATCCATCAACATCACGGTAGTTGGACGCAAGACAGGCCGCAATCCTTGGTCTGTGTGGCGGTATTTTTCGAGAATGTTGACGTATCCGGGTTAATTCGCTGAAATAGTTAGAAAATATTGGTATGCGGAACGTATGGGTTGCGTATGGCTTTGCGCCATACATTCGCGCGCCGGGCCTTTGGTTAAGGCAGAGTGCGGGACTTGTGCGCGCGGCGGTGGACGGGATAGCCTGATGGGCATTCTGGTGATGGGGTTCTAGGTCACGTGTTTCGCATTCTGGTTCTTATTCTGGCGCTGTTTCCGGTGTCTGTCATGGCACAGCAATTACTGCGTGGCGATGAACCGGAATGGGCCTTGCCGGTGGAATTGCCGCAAGCCAGTGCTGATCTGGTGGCGCAAAGCACGGGCGGGGTGGCGTTCTTGTTGGCGGATGACCATCTGCACTGGAACGGCGATGTGCAACTGGCATTCTACCGTGTGGCGTCAACCGTGACCGACCGGGCCGGGCTGGAAATGGCGGCCAGCATCAATCAAGATTTCGATCCGACGTCAGAAACGCTGACGCTGACCCGGTTGCAGGTGCGGCGCGGCGATCGGGTGATTGATCTGAAAGCGCAGGTCGTGCCGGATATTTTTCGCCGCGAGCGAAATCTGGATGCAGGGATCATCGACGGCAGCTTGACCGCGCATCTGACAGTGCCGGATTTGCGCGTGGGCGATACGGTCGACTACAGTTTCGTGCTGGAAAGGCGGCCACTTGTGCCGGGGGACACGCTTGGTGGGGTGCGATCGCTAGAGTTTTCTGTGCCGGTGGCGTTGACGCGGGTGGTGGTGGATTGGCCGCAGGGCAAGCCGCTTTATGTATCGCCGATGCCAGACCGGGTGGACTATCATCTGCGCTATGTTGGCGATATCGCCCAGCATGAATGGCTGCGGCGTGACCACGTGCCACCGCCAGAGGAAACCGATACCGCCGTTGGCCATTCGACCGAGGCGGTGATGCAATTCAGTGGTTTTGCCGATTGGGGGCCATTGTCGGCGGCGCTGTCGCCCTATTATGCCAAGGACTACCCGCTGACCCCGGAATGGGAGGCGAAGGTGGCGGTGATCAAGGCGGCTTATCCCGATGACGGCGCGCGTGCGATTGCGGCGCTGCGTTTGGTGCAAAATGAGATCCGCTATGTTGGTTTGCTGGTAGGGGCGGGGGGGTATTATGCCCGGTTGCCACAACAGGTGATTGCCGAGGGTTTTGGCGATTGTAAGGGCAAGTCGCTGTTGCTGCGGGTGATTTTGCACCGTTTAGGCATTGAGGCAGTACCGGCGTTAACCGATATCGACAACGGCGCGCTGCTAAGGGGCGACTTGCCGCGACTTGGGGCCTTTGACCATATGATCTTGCGGGCGACAGTGGCAGGCAAGACCTATTGGATGGATGGTACCGGATCGCATGAGGGTGGCACGCTGGTGACGGCGGTGACGCCGGACTATGGCTTTGCCTTGCCGCTTACCGGGGCGGATCAGCGGGCGCTGGAACCGATTATCACGGGGCGCGAAAGCCTGTGGTCAAACAGCACGAAAGAGGCGTTCAATTTTACGCTTGCCGGTGTGTTTCTGGATGTGACCTCGCGCTATGGCGGCGCGGCGGCGAACTATCGCAGATATGAATATGCGTCGCGGCCCCTTGCGGAAATTGATCAGGGCTTTGTCGCGTTCTATACGGGGCGCTACCCCGGCATTCAGCCGATACGCCCGATCAGGATTGCGGATGATCTGGTGGCGAATGTCTTGGAAACCCACGAGCTTTATATGATACCGGCACCCGCCATGTTGGAGGGTGAGTTGCAAAAGAACTTTGTTTTTGCAGCCGAAAATTTTGCCTACAGCCTGCCCAAAGTGCAGGTTGGGCCACGCCAAACCGCGCTGGATATCGGGATACGCCACATCAGCAGTCATGAGGTGACGATTGAAAATGCGCCGATATTGTTTACCCCGCCCGACAATGTGCGGTTGGAAAACCCCGGATTCACTTACAGTTTTCAGGGGAAATCGTGGGGGCCGGGGCGGATGCAGATGAACTGGGCCTTCGAGACCCGTCAAAAAGTTGTGCAGCCTGCGGATGTGGCAGCGGTGATCCGGGACGCCAGGATTGTTGGAAATACAACATCTTACAGCTGGGATTTGCGGCAAAGCATGCCCGAAAATGTGCAAAGCGCACCGTGATTTTGCAGCGGGCTATCCGGTTTTGCTTACCAGGATCTTGTCGATGCGGCGGTCATCAAGGTCGATCACCTCAAAGCGGTAGCCTTCGGCGGTGAAATGGGCGCCGAGTTCCGGCAAGTGGCGCAATTGGTTCAGCACCAGGCCCGCAACGGTTTCGTAATCGCCCGCGATCGTGTCGGGTAACGCCAGCCTGTCGCAAAACTCGTCAACAGGCATCCAGCCTGCGACCAGCCAGCTGCCATCCTCGCGCTGAACCATGCTGGGCTCTTCGGCTTTGTGTTCCAGAAACGCACCGGTGATGGTTTCAAGAATGTCGCCGGTGGTGATGATGCCGGCAAAGCTGCCGTATTCATCATAGACCAGCGCCATATGGTTGGGCGAGGCGCGCAGGATCTCGATCACGTCAAGCGCGTCGGCGCGGTCTGAAACCACGGGCACTTCGCGCATCAGTTTGGCGACGTCGAGTGGTTTGCCTGTGGTGACAGCGGCAAAGGCATCGGTGACGTAAAGCACGCCCATCACCTCGTCGGTATTGCGGTCACGGACGGGCAGGCGGGGGCGGCCAATGGTGCGGATTGCGGTCAGGGTTTCGGCGGGGGTGGCCTGCAGATCAATCAGTTCGACATCGCGGCGCGGCGTCATCAGGGCGCGGGCGGAACGGTCTGCAAGGCGCATGACGCCGGTCAGCATGTCTTGTTCCTCATCCTCGATCACGCCTTCGAAATGCGCTTCGGCAAGGATGGTGCGGACCTCTTCTTCGGTGACGCGGGTTTTGCCTTCGCGTTTGACCCCAAGCAGGGCAAGCAGGATGCGGCCCGACCAATCCAGCAGCCAGACCAGCGGCGAGGCGACGCGGGCCAGCAGCGCCATGATGGGGGCGGCGCGCATGGCGACCCGTTCGGGGTTTTTCAGTGCGATCTGTTTGGGGACAAGCTCGCCCACGATCAGCGACAGATACGTAAGGGCGACAACGACGCCGCCGACGCCCAGAGTGTGCGCCCAATCGGCCTCGACGCCTTTGGTGACCAGCCAGCCTGCAAGGCGCGGGCCAAGCGTTGCTCCGGAAAATGCCCCCGAAAGCACGCCGACCATGGTGATGCCGATCTGGACGGTCGACAAGAAGCGGCCCGGATCCTCGCCCAGTTTCAACGCGGCGACAGCGCCTTTGCTGCCCTTTTCCGCGAAAGGTTTCAGGCGGGCGGGGCGGGAGGATACGATGGCCAGCTCCGACATCGACAGCGCGCCGTTGAGGACAATCAGGGCGGCAACAATCAGGATCTCGATGAGCAACGGCGGGCCTTGCGGTTGAGTGGGGTTGGTTTGGTGTAGGGGATTTTTAGCTGCGGGGGAAGGGGCGGGGTTAAGGGCGGTGTTATGGTGGCGCATAACACGCGTGTTA